>NZ_JAMXEX010000013.1 GCF_025370775.1 Ancylothrix sp. D3o
CTACCAATACCGGAACCAACACCGGCACCACTACCAATACCCACACCAACACCGGCACCACTACCAATACCCACACCAACACCGGCACCACTACCCACACCGGAACCAACACCACTACCAATACCGGAACCAACACCGGCACCACTACCAATACCCACACCAACACCGGCACCACTACCAATACCCACACCAACACCGGCACCACTACCCACACCGGAACCAACACCACTACCAATACCGGAACCAACACCGGCACCACTACCAATACCCACACCAACACCGGCACCACTACCAATACCCACACCGGAACCAACACCGGCACCACAACCCACACCAACACCGGCACCACTACCAATACCGGAACCAACACCGGCACCTAATTCTGGAGAGGGTAGCACTACGGATGGGGATAGCGCCAACCTCACCACCCTCAACAGCCGTGCCATTGATGGCTATATTTCGGGTGCCAAGGTATTTTTAGATGCCAACTTCAATAGGGTTATTGATGTAAACGAACCCTTCAGCACTACCAATCCTGACGGCAGTTTCAATCTGAAGATAGACTTGGAAAAATTCGACACCAATAAAAACGGTCAGATTGATTCAAGTGAAGGCAAGATTGTTTTGAACGGTGGTTTGGATGTGGCAACCAATCTTCCCCTCGTCACACCGCTTGCTTCTACTCCAAAATCAACGGTAGTGACACCGTTAACAACGATTATCGCAGAGTTGGTGCAACAAGGAACTGACCTAGCAACGGCGGAAACATCGCTGAAAGCAGCGTTAGGATTGCCTTCTGATGTTGACTTGGGTAGCTATGATCCGTTAGAGGCGATTGCCAAAGGAGACGCTCAAGGCGTATCGGTGTTTGGCTCAATGATTATGGTGCAAAACACCATCGTCCAGATGGCAAAATTCATCGATGGGGTTTCCGAAACGGAAGTTGCACAACTGGCATTTAGTGGCATTAGTGCGCTCGCCAATCAAACCAAAAGCGGCACTGCTGTAGATTTAGGTAACGCAGGAACCATCCAAGCAATTCTTACTGAGGCAATTACCAAAGCAGCACAATCTGACCCCAAAATCAACCCAACTCAACTGGCTGCTGCCGCTGCCGCTGCTGCTCAAGTAATGGCTTTGGGCAACCAAATGGTAAAGGATCTGGTCGTTAGCGGTCGCCCAATTAAAGATATCGCCTTGGAAATTACTAAGTTGCAAGCGGTGTCAGTCGGTCAAATTGCGGTGGGACTACCTGAACTGGCAGCGGGTATTGTCTCAGTGGAACAGTTCCTCGCTGAAAACAGCAAAGAGGCAATTCTGTCACGGATGGCGACGGTGCAGGTGAACGATCCCACCGTTCGTCCAGAAGTGAAGCCGATTGAGTCTTCTAACCCCGACACCGACACCGGCACCGGCAACCCCGACACCGGCACCGGCAACCCCACCTTACCTTTCCCTCGTGTAGAAGACACAACCACCGGCACCCCCATCCCCACCCCAGGCGATGACAATCTCACCTACGGCACCGGCGATGATACTGTTGTTGCACTCGCCGGCAATGACACAATACTCGGTGGCGATGGCAACGACTTGCTGTTTGGCAACACCGGCAACGACCTGATCAACGGTCAAGGTGGCAACGATTTCATCTACGGCGGCAAAGATCAAGACACCTTGATCGGTGAACTTGGCAACGATACTCTCTGCGGTGATATGGGTGATGATTCCCTCACCGGCAATGATGGTGATGATGCTCTCTATGGCAACCAAGGCAAGGATCTCCTAGACGGTGGTTTAGGCAATGACACTCTACGCGGTGGCAAAGAAAATGACACCCTTCTTGGTGCTGATGGCAATGATATCCTCTGCGGTGATATCGGTGATGATTCGCTGTTGGGTGACACCGGCAACGATATCTTATTCGGCAACCAAGGTAATGATTTTCTTGATGGCGGTGTGGGAGATAACACCCTACATGGCGGCAAAGATAACGACACCCTAGTGGGTAATCAAGGTGTTGATATGCTGTGTGGCGATATGGGCAATGACTCTCTCGGCGCCGGTGCCAGTAACGATATGTTGTTTGGCAATCAAGGTAATGATATCCTTGATGCCGGTGATGGTGATGATACCCTGCACGGTGGTCAAGGCGATGATACCTTGATTGGCGGCACCGGCAACGATTTGCTAGACGGTGATTTTGGTAACGACATCCTTACCGGCGGTGCAGGAAATGACCGATTTGTTCTGGAATTAGGGGCCGGTGCTGATATCATTACCGATTTCAAAATTGGCGAAGATTCTCTAGTCTTAACTGGCGGTTTAAGCTTCCAACAGCTAACTATAACTGCCGGCAATAACGCCTCTTTAATTCGTGTGGGTGATGAACTTTTAGCTACTCTTAACGCGGTGGATTCTTCGTTACTGAACCAGCAAAGTTTCACTTTGATTTAAAAATTTCAAGGTTGGATCAATCCTCATTAAACTATTAAGAAACCCGACTCAAACAAAGTCGGGTTTTTATTTTATAAACTCTTTTTTTGTTGCTACATCAACAAAGCAAATTTCAAGAACAAATGGCCATTAACAAATTATTGGCAAACCACCAGACACAAGCACTGCTTTTTGGGCCGGCTACCCGCACCACCAAGCACGGCGGCTTTATTGTTATCTGAGGAGTCGGTGGGCGTAGCCCTACATGAGATAAAATTTTAAATTGACAAAAATTTAGCGCATTTTAAACAAAACCAATGGGCAAAACATGGGAACTCGACTACTATTCACGGCCCGTCCTTGATGAAGCCGGCAAAAAGCTGTGGGAGGTTCTTTTATGCGAAAGCCCTACAAGCAATAGCGATGAACCCTTATTTCGCTTTAGCAAATTTTGCCCCGGCACCAACGTTAACTCTGCTTGGCTCAAGGAAGCGATCACAGAAGCCATATCTAAAGCACCGGCACCCCCCAGAGAGATTCGCTTTTTTCGCCGGCAAATGACAAACATGATCTCCAAAGCCTGCAATGATTTAGGCATAGCCCCTAAACCAAGCCGGCGTACCATCGCCCTCAACCACTGGATCAACGAGCGTCACACAAACTTCTATCCCCAACAACCAGGCTATCAACAAGCACCCCCCTCTCCCTCTGTGCGGGTCGAAATGCTGGCTCCCTCTCCCTTACCAGATGCCTTAATTGGTCAAAAATGGGCCTTTGTCAACCTCGAAGCCAGTGCCTTTGCGGAAATGAGCGAATGGGAAATTGGCTTTGGTGATGCCTTTCCCATTTTGGGCGAAAATAGTCTTGTCCCCGAAATTACCGCCGAAACTCCAATTCCTGGGTTAATAATTTTCTCGCCTAGAGCCGTTGCTCTGGCCGGTTGGATGTCTGGTTTAGAATTAGCTTCTTTAAAAGCGGATGGCAACCCGCCTGATCGCTTATTACTCGAAACCGGCGCCACCGATAGCTGGATTTTAGCGAACCGTTTCAATAAACAAACCCAACAGGAAGCAAAAAACTTTGAACAAGCCAAAAAACAAGCACAAAATGTACACTTTATAGCAGTTCAGACCGATCCTAATTCTGAATCTTTTGCAGGTTTTTGGCTTTTACAAGAACTGAATTTATCGTAAATAGTCAAGGGCGATTTGTCCTTATTTCTGTCTCATTTGTTAAAAATAAATTGCCTAATCAGTGTTTAGCAATGACGATTGACAAATGAGCATTGACTGTTTGACGATTGATAAATAAACATTGACACTCCTACAAATGACACTCGTACATTCTTACAAATGATCCAGCAAGAGGTTTTACCAGAAGAGCTATTAGAATTAGCCGCTAAATCTGGGGCTGAAGCAGCCGAAGTTTTTCAGTCAAAATCTTTATCGCGTCCAGTATTTTTTGAAGCCAACCGGCTCAAACAACTCGAAAGTGCAGAAGCCGAAGGAACTGCCCTCCGATTGTGGCATAATGGACGCCCAGGATTAGCTGTGGCCTATGGGCCGGTGGCTGCTCAAGATTTAGTTAATCGAGCAATTTCTCTTTCACATCTCAACGAACCGGAAACCATAGAACTCAATCATGCCTATGAATGTCGCTATCCCGATATTGGCGAAGGGGTAGCGGTGCAAACGTTAGTTAATTGGGGAAAAGAAGCGATTTCTCTTGTGCGAGAAAAATACCCAGAAGTGCTTTGTACTGCTGAATGGGATTGTGAAATAGAAAGCACAAGATTGGTAAATTCTTTAGGCTTAGATTGCTCACATTCTGACACAACTTTGTCATGTTTTCTGTCAGCAGAATGGGTACGCGGAGAAGATTTTTTGAGTGTGGGTGATGGACAAACCGAACGCGGAAATCTTGAACCGGCTACTATTGCTCAAAACATTATTGAGCGCTTAAATTGGGCAAAAAATAATGTTAACTCCCCCACCGGCAAAGTGCCAGTGTTATTTACTGCCAAAGCCGCCGATATGCTTTGGGGAACGGTTACGGCAGCTTTAAATGGCAAAATGGTAATTGAAAAAGCTTCTCCTTGGAGTGACAGGTTAGGTGAGGCGATGATTTCTGAAAAAATTACGCTTTCTCAACAGCCAGATAGCGGCCCCTATAGTTGTCCCTTTGACGATGAAGGCACCCAAACTCGCAATTTAGTATTTATTAAAAACGGTGTCTTACAGTTATTTTACGCCGACCGCAGCACCGGCAAATTGTTGGGAAGTGGTACCACCGGCAACGGTTTTCGCCCTGGTTTAGGCAGCTATCCCACCCCCGGCTTATTTAACATAGTTATTGAACCGGGAACTGGAAGTTTAGCAGATTTAATTGCTCAAATGGATGAGGGAATTATTGTCGATCAAATGTTAGGAGGTGGGGCCGGTATTTCTGGAGAATTCTCTGTTAATGTCGATTTGGGTTATCGTGTCAAAAAAGGAAAAATTATCGGTCGAGTTAAAGACACAATGGTGGCCGGTAATGTTTATACGGCCTTAAAACAAATCGTTCAACTGGGAGGCGATGGCGAATGGAACGGATCTTGCTACACACCTTCTGTCATTGTTGAGGGATTATCTGTCACCGGCAAAACTTAAAAAAGTTATTTGTCAATGGTCATCAGTGATGGGCCATTGGTCAGAAATCTTTGGGTACGGGTCGTCATGTTAATTGTCAATAGCAGAGAACCAATCTAGGGAAAAGCCTACTAAACTAAATCTAAGTGATAAACAAAACGCCCAAAAAACCCATAAGTAAACCTGAGTTATGAGTTACTTTTCACTCATTCAAAACTCACTATTGAAGCCGAAAAACTCAGTCAGGGCCATAGCATCTCAACTCTTGCGACCAAAACGCCTTGCTATTTTTGAAGCG
Source organism: Ancylothrix sp. D3o (assembly GCF_025370775.1). NCBI lineage: Bacteria > Bacillati > Cyanobacteriota > Cyanophyceae > Oscillatoriales > Microcoleaceae > Ancylothrix > Ancylothrix sp. D3o. The sequence goes on from NZ_JAMXEX010000013.1 coordinate 5,362, forward strand.
TGTTTAATAGGTTTAGTCTGCGGACTGGCCGGTGTTGTACTCAAAACCGGCGTCGGATGGCTAGGGGGTTGGCGAGTCTACACCTCGTTGATCTTACCAGGGTGGTTGATACTCCCCAGCATCGGCATTTTAGGCGGCTTACTGACTGGCTTTCTGATCGAACGTTTTGCCCCAGAAACTGCCGGTAGCGGTATCCCCCACGTCAAAGCCTCACTTTCAGGCATTCCCCTGGCTTTAAATGGTCGTGTCGCCGTTGTAAAACTAATTGGTACGATCATCGCTGTTGGTAGTGGTCTTACCCTGGGCCGGCAAGGGCCAACCGTCCAGATCGGCGCTTCCCTAGCTGCTTGGATCAGCCATTGGGTGCCCACCTCCCCAGAGTACCGCCGCCAATTAATTGCTTGTGGCGCTGCTGCTGGGCTGGCTGCTGGCTTTAATGCACCCATTGCCGGTGTTTTATTTGTTGTCGAAGAATTATTACAAGACATCTCCGGTTTAACGCTTGGCCCGGCGATTATTGCCTCCTTTATTGGGGCCGTTGTTTCCCAATTATTAGGCGGTCAAAGTCTTAACTTAAATTTGGCCGAAAGCAACATCAGTTTTTCAGCAGAAGAAATACCTTTTTATATATTGTTAGGAATCTTTGCCGGCTTGCTTGGTTCCCTATTTACCAGCGGAATTGTTATCGCCTTGAAATTAAACCGCCGCTATCTAAAAATGGGATTACCTCTGCGGATTGCCTTGGCAGGTTTAATATGCGGTTTAGCTGTAGCTGTATTACCGGTCTCTTTTCGCAATAATACAGGATTGAGGGAGTCTTTAGTTACTGGTGATGGCAATTGGCAAACAAGTTTAATTGCTTTTATTGCTCATTTTTTCCTGACGATTATCGCCGCCGGTTCCGGTGCGCCTGGGGGCTTATTTGCGCCGTCTTTGGTGTTGGGGTCTGCCTTGGGGCATTTGGTGGGAATTATGGAGGTAAATTTGCTGGGTGCCGGTTTGGCTAGTACCTATGCTTTAGCCGGCATGGGAGCGTTTTTTTGTGCGGTTTGTCGTGCTCCTATTACGGCAGTTGTAATTGTTTTTGAAATTACAACGGATTTTAAATTAGTTTTGCCTTTAATGATTTCTTCGGTGGTGGCTTATTTGGTGGCAGAAAAGGCAGAAAAAGGCTCTCTTTATGACCAAATTTTAGAAGGTAGTGGCATTCAATTAAAAAAAGAAAAACCGGATAATGATATTTTAAATACCGTCAAGGCAGCCGATGTCATGCAGCGCCGTGTAGAAACCCTTTCTGCTCAAATGACCCTGGATGAGGCAATTGTGGCTTTTTCTCGTTCCCACCATCGCGGTTTTCCGGTATTAAATGAGGGAAAGTTGGTAGGAATCATCACCCAAAGAGATTTAGCTAATGTGAGTGAGCGCTCTCTGTCTGGTGAGACTTTAATAAGTGAGGTGATGACAACTCAACCGCTGACGGTGTTTCCAGAAGATACATTAAGTGAGGTATTGTATAGATTGAATCGTTATAATTTAAGCCGGCTGCCAGTGACGGAAGGACGACGTTTAGTAGGAATTATCACCCGTAGCGATATTATCCGAGCCGAGTCTGACCGGCTCACAAATGAAGAAGCACAAATGGGCCCCCATCCTGAAAAGTCGTATGTTGTATATCAAACACGGGCACCATCCACAGGACAAGGCCGGCTTTTGGTACCGCTGGCAAATCCACAAACAGCCCCTGCATTGCTAGAGTTAGCCTGTGCGGTAGCGTTTCAAAAAAATTATGAGTTGGAATGTGTGCAGGTGATGTTGGTGTCGCGCAGGGGTTCGCCTGCTGAAATGCCGGTGCGAACGGCAAAAAGTCGCCGTTTATTGCAAATGGCAGAACGTGCCGGCCGGCGTTGGAAAGTGCCGGTGCATACGCAGATAAGGGTTGCCCATGATATGCCCCAGGCAATTTTAGAAACCATAAAAGAGCGACACATCGATTTAATTTTAATGGGCTGGAAAGGCAGCACCAAAACCCCAGGACGAATCTTTGGCGCCGCAGTAGATACCTTAATACGTCAGGCTTCCTGTGATGTAGTTTTAGTGAAATGGGGTAAAAAAGTTACAGAAAAAGACAATCTTGAATCGCCAAACTGCAATGCTCAATCGCCAACCCTCAACCGCTGGTTAGTACCAATGGCGGGGGGGCCCAATGCTCAGCGGGCGGTACAATTGTTACCGGCCTTGGTGGCGGTGAGTCGCAAACCAGAAATTCGATTATGTCAAGTGCAGCAGCCTTCTATCGGACAACCAGATATTACAGTATTGGAACAAGCATCAAAATTTTTAGGCCGCCGCCTGAATGTGCCGGTGATTCAAATGCCGATTTGTTCAAGTTCGGTAGCCGATGCTTTGATCGATTTAGCTCAAAAAAATCAATGTGATGTGGTAGTTTTGGGTGCGAGTCGAGAAGGAATGCTTCAACAGACAATCAAAGGCAATATTCCCGAAGAAATTGCCCGAAGTTGCAATTGTACGGTTATGTTAGTTAGAAGTGCAGCGGCCTAGCAGGGTTTGTTTGTTGGGATAATTTTTTTTTGAAATCAAAATTTTAAAAGACAAAAGCTAAAATTTCCATGAGCAAGATTGCCTTTCTAGTGGTGAGTTTGATGGCCGGTGCCGGTTTATGTTTTCCTGGTTTAGTTAATGCTAAAACCTCCAGAGAACCCCTCACCCAACCTTCTTTTAATTTCTCTCTTCAAGCACGCCGTCAAAATATATCCGCACTACTGGCAGAAGCCGAAATTCTTGTCACTCAAGGAGAAGTGAAACGCGCCATTGCAATTTTTGCCGAAGCCGAACTTCTTAGCCCCAATCAACAAATCCCTGCCCTTGACTGGAACTCACTATGCTGGTATGGCAGTTTGTGGGGTCAAGCATCCGATGTGCTTTCTGCTTGCGATAAAGCTGTTGAACTTGAACCAGAAGCCGAAGAATTCCGCGACAGTCGTGGTTTAGCAAGGGCGCTGACTGGCAATATTGCCGGTGCCATCGAAGACTTTCAAGCTTTTGTCAACTCTACCGAAGATCAAGACCGCAAAATTGAACGTCAAGGCTGGATTAATATGCTGCGCCAAGGTAAAAATCCCTTTACGCCTCAACAAATTAGATTGTTATTTAGAGATTAAATTGGGGATCGGGGATTGGGGATTGGTAATTGGAGATTGGGAGAGGAATTTTTCCTATTCCCTGCTTTGGTTCTTCCCCCACTCACCAGTCCTCAATCCCCAACCCCCCATCCGCACTTCCCAGCCAAGGTACTCTTAGCTCATGGATTGGATAATAAAATCAAAGTAGGGGGCTGCTTCGGCTGCATCTTCCTTGCTCAGGAGGGCCAAAGAAGCATCCTTGAGGCAGCGAATGGACTCCGCCATACCAGGAACCGGCACGCCTAGAGAGTTGTACATCTCTTTGACACCAATTAAGCCAATTTTTTCAATGGGCTCTTTGTCACCGGCCAAGATTCCATAAGTAATTAGGCGGAGATACCAGCCATAATCCCTCAAGCAGAGCGCCCGCTGACGTTGGCCGTAAGCGTTTCCGCCGGGGGCAATAAAATCAGGGCGTTTCTGCCAGAGTCGTTTACTTGCTTCTTCCACAATTTTCTTTTCGCTTTCTGACAGAGTGCTGGCAATGCGTACGCGCTGCTCGCCTGTTTTAAAGAAATCTGTCATCGATTTGAGTTCTCCGCTGCTGGGATAACGCAGTTGGTCATCCGCTTGGAGAATTACTTGGCTTACTACACTCATGGTTTTTACTAAAATCGCGTGAAGGTTCTACAGTAGTTTATCGATTCTCTGGATCAGAAATAAAGGGGCTAGTCAATTGTCATTGCTCAAGATTCATTGGCTATGAGTTATTGGTCATTGGTTATGGGTTATTGATTATTTCGCCCTAGTTATTTATTCCTAGTCGTTTGCTCGTGGGACAATTGACTAATGACCATTGACAAAGTACGGCTAAACCCCTGTGTCGGCCCTTGATCATTGCCTATAAAGGGTTCAACTCCTGTGCCGATCTCTGACTATTTACTGAGAACCAATGACTTTTGACCGATGATTATTGACTATTGACAAACAACACATGATAAACAACACATGGCAACAAGGCGAACTGGTAGAGATTGCTATCACGGATTTAACAGACACCGGCACTGGTGTGGGGCGTTTTGAGGGACGAGTTGTTTTTGTTCCTGATACAGCCCCAGGCGACCGAGTTCTGGCTCGTTTGGTGCGCGTTAAACCTCAATTTGCTGATGCTAAACTCCATGAACTGCTGGAAAGTTCCGAACAGCGTACCCGTCCGGGGTGTATTGTCGCTGATAAATGCGGCGGTTGTCAGTGGCAGCATATTGATTATTTTTACCAGCTTGCCGCTAAACGTAACCAAGTGGTGCAAGCTTTGCAGCGAATTGGGGGTATTGAAACGCCGCCGGTTTCTGAGGTTTTGGCTTCCAAAGCTTTGGGGTATCGCAATAAAGTTAGTTATCCTTTTGGTGTGTCGCCCACCGGCCACCTGCAAGCGGGTTATTACCAAAAAAATAGTCACCGGCTTGTTAATCTCAACCGCTGTCCTGTACAAGATAATCGCTTAGATCCGCTTCTGGCAGAAATTAAACAGGATATTCAACAACTCGGCTGGACGATTTATGATGAAAATCTATCAAAAGGACAATTACGGCATTTATCTCTGCGAATTGGCCGCCGCACCGGCGAAGTTTTGTTAACTTTAATTACAAAATCAGCGGCTTTACCTGGACTAGATGCTCAAGCCCAAGTTTGGATGAAGCGATATCCGCAATTGGTGGGTGTTTGTCTGAATATTAACCCGCATAAAACAAATGTTATTTTTGGTGAAGAAACGAGAGTTTGTGCCGGTCGAGGTTATTGTGTTGAAGAGTTTGCCGGTTTGCAATTTCACCTTGGCCCGGATACGTTTTTTCAAATTAATACCGAAACGGCAGAAGCGCTATTAAATGTGATTGTTAATGAATTGCACTTACAAGGTACTGAGTTGTTAGTTGATGCCTATTGTGGTATTGGCACGTTTACTTTACCTTTAGCACGACGAGTGCGTTCTTGTATTGGTTTAGAAGTTCAACCGGCTGCCATTCTCCACGCTAAAGAAAATGCTAAATTTAATGGTTTGACAAATACCACATTTTATGCAGGGCCAGTGGAAAAGTTATTACCAGAGATGGATGTTTCACCAGATATTATTCTGCTCGATCCGCCGCGTAAAGGTTGCGATCCAGCAGTGTTAGAAACTTTGGTCAAAATTCAACCACCGCGAATTGTATATATTAGTTGCAAACCGGCAACTCTAGCACGGGATTTGAAATATTTGTGCAGCGAGGGAGGCTATAGCTTAACAAGAGTGCAACCGGCTGATTTTTTCCCGCAGACTTCTCATGTTGAGTGTGCAGCATTTTTGACGATTGGCGATTAAAGATTAGCAATTGGGGACTGGGTAAGAGTCCCCAATTATTTTAAGCTAAAGTAAAATCATTAGCCGTGAGGGTGGCCGGTTGAATACCCTGCAACCTTGTCAAAAATTCGCCAGAATCAATAATTTGGATTAAAGTATCTGCGCCATCGGCTAAGAAGCGAATTCTTTGAATAGTCAAACCGCTACTCAAACCAATAGTATCTTCACCCAAAGTGAAATCAGTAATTACATCGGCATCCCACACATTTAAACCCCCATCACCGGGAGAATAAATAAACGTATCCACACCAGGGCCACCCGTCAATAAATCAGCCCTTCTCGCGCCGGTTAAGCGGTCAGCCCCGCCTAAGCCTAAAATAATATTTGACTGATTATTGCCTAAAACAATGTCATTGGTGGGGGAAGCGTAAAGATTTTCAATGGTGACGCCATAACCAATAATTGTGGCAAAAAGATCCGCCGGATAAGTTGCGCCACTGGGATCGCCATAAGCGATATAAGTTGCACCATTTAAAGCACTGGTTGTTGTCAGCCGTCCGCCTTCATTCATATCAAAATAATAGCTTTCTGTGGTCGGCAATCTGGCAAAATCTAGGGCATCAATACCGCCACTATCCCAAAGAGTTTGTTTAATTCCCAAAAACGTATTGCTATTAAATTGGTGAACCGTGTCGCCGTTATTTACCGTGCCGGTGGAGCCGTAGAGTATTTGCAAAGCGCGAACATCATAAGGCATGGGGGAACTCGCACCGGCACCGCCAAAATTGTAACTCATTACTGTATTGCTGTTGTTATCTTTGGGAAAAGATAAAAACGGCCCCACATCAGTAGCTTCGTTGGGGAGTTGCTCAGAAGGCAAGCCGGTGTAATTATTGGGGTGTTTTAAGCCCAAAGCATGACCAATTTCATGCACTAAACTTTCATAACCAAAGGTACCAGGGCCGCTAGAAAAAGCTTGATCAGAATTGCTTTCATAATTGCGGCTTAAATGAATATCCCCACCAATTTCTTCGCCCGGAATGTAGGCATAAGCATAGAAATTAGCATTGCCGCTTCCCTCCGAAAACATAATCCGAATTTGACCGACGCTGGGGGGTCTATCTGGCACTTCGACAATATTAAACGGCAAAACTTCCTGATATCTTTGCATGATTTGACGGACATTTTGCTTAATAGGATCGCTGACTTCGCCTACGGCTGATTCGGTGCCGGCGTATAAAAAAGAACTGGCAGTTGTCACAAAACTGTAGGTAAGAGTTCCGCCTTTAGGAACATCCCATTTGGCTTGTTCAATTGTAGTTGTTTCTACAGTTTCGCCATCAACTGTTTCGGAGGTTGTGGTTATAGTAGGAGGGTAAATTAAGGCATCAATGGCTTCTTGATCGTAAAAAAGAGAAGGTTGTCTTCCCTGGAATTGACCAATGGTGACATAGTGTTGAAAAGCTTCTTGGAAGTTATAGCCTAAACCCACTAAATCGCGGTTAGTTCCTAGATAGTAAGACGGGTCAAAAATCAAGGAAGCGCGACGGCCTTCTAGGGTGCCATAAACAATGTATTGTTCGAGAATTTGTTTGTTGTTTAAACCTGCCGTAGCCACATCTGGATTATTCAGCCGATAGTAATCTAAATCAAAAAACGGGGAAGCATTGCGTCCTTCAAAAATGCCATTGTTGAGATAGTGGCTAAAAAGCTGTTCATTGGTAAAACCGGCCTCCACTAAATCAGGATTTTTACTGCGGTAATAATTAAAATCAAAAAAAGGCGAAGGACTGCGGCCTTCTCGGAGGCCAAATCCATTTAGATGGGTGAGTAAATCGCGGTTACTAGCTTCTTGTAAGTCGGAATTGTTGGCGCGGTAAAAATTCAAATCTATTACAGGCGAAAACCGGCGACCTTCGGCTAAACCGTATTCGTCAAAATGATTAAAAGCCTCTTCCTCACTGAAACCGGCCAAATCTGGATTAGCAATTCGATAGAAATCTGCATCAAAAAAATCTTCAGGAATTGGGGCTTCAATGGGGGGCAAAACAAATGTTATAGTCATGGTAATCTCCTTGAGTCGGCACAGGTTAAAGCACGAAAGGGATAGAGGTTAAATCGTGCAAAATAAACTACAATAAAATTGAGCAAAGTAGGGAGGGAAAAAACAATTGAGGAGAAATTTTTAACTCAGTTTAAGACTTGACCAAAAAACTCCACAACTTGCAGCCAAGCGTCGGCGGCGGCGGTGCTATTGTAACTAGGCCGGTGATCGCAGAAAAATCCGTGATCGGCATTAGCGTATCGGAAGACGCGATGGGGGATGTGATGTTTCTGAAGTTCGGCCTCAATTTGGTTAACTTGTGTTTGGGGGATGCTGGCATCTTGGTCGCCAAAAAAAGCATAAACGGTGCCGGTAATCTCAGCAGTGCGATTGATGGTAGGTTGACCGCCTCCGGGTGTCCAGGTAGTAATACCGGCCCCATAAAATGAAGCTGTGGCCTTAATTTCCGGTAAAGTAGCAGCAAGGTAAGCAACATGACCACCAAAGCAAAAACCAATACAACCAAAGCCATGAGTTTTGACAAAACGGCGAGTTTTCAGATAAGAGATGGAGGCGGAAATATCGCTCAAAAGTTCATCGGCGTGGGTGAGTTCTTTGTAATAGCGGCCTTGTTTGATATCTTCAGGCGTGTAGCCGGTTTGATAATCAGGGGCCAAACGCTGATAAAGGGCGGGTGCAATTGCCACATAACCCTGTTTGGCAAAACGTTCGCTGACTTCTTGAATATGAGTATTGACACCAAAAATTTCTTGCAATACTACAACTGCCGGAAAGGGGCCTTCACCTTGTGGATAAGCGAGGTAAGCTGCTATGTGTAAATCGTTGTTTGCAACGCTTACCCATTCGGTTTGAAAGTTTAAGTCGGTCATAGGTTTTTAGGCGGTCAAATTCAGTCAAATTAAAGTTGTCATATCCACTGTCTACCGGCAAGGCTATATTGGAAAAGCATTCCAACCAATAACCAAGCCGTGACCCTTCGATATAATCGCGCATCAGGCGGCATTGTGTGTGGCTTTTTTTGCGGATGGGTGTGTTTTATAAACGTTTTGTAAGGTGAGAGTGATGGTTCAGTTTCATATTCAGCCAGATAGTGATATTCCGGCATCCTCGCAGTTATTTAACCAGATTCGGTTTGCCATTGCATCCCGGCAGTTTCCACCAGGACACCGGCTTCCCAGTACGAGAGCGTTGGCCATGCAAACCGGCCTGCACCGCAACACTATCAGTAAAGTGTACCGACAACTCGAAGACATCGGATTAGTGGACGCCCAGGCGGGGTCGGGTATTTATGTTCGTTCCCTGGGGCAAGAAAGTAGCGCTCGCTTAAAATCGCCGATTCTCGAACAATATCCCAATGCTTACAAAGTTGTCCAAAAAGGTTTAGACGAATTGCTTAACCAAGGATGCTCGCTTAATCAAGCTAGAGAGTTATTTTTGGCAGAAATTGACTGGCGTTTGCGTTGTAGTGCGCGGGTATTGGTGACAGCGCCTTCGCAGGATATTGGGGTCGGAGAATTAATGGCCCAGGAATTAGAGCAGGCTTTGCGTATTCCGGTGCAGTTGGTGCCAATAGAAAAGCTAGAGGTAGCATTAGATCAGGCGCATTCGGGTACGGTGGTAACGAGTCGATATTTTATTGGCCAAGCCGAAGAAATTGCGGCACCGAAGGCGGTGCGGGTGATGGCGGTGGATATTTATGATTATGGCAAAGAAATTGATTTAGTGAAAAATTTGCCCAAGGATACTTGCTTTGGCATTGTCAGTTTGAGTCAGGGGATTTTGCGGGCTGCCGAGGTGATTATTCATAGCTTACGAGGCGATGATTTGTTGATAATGACTGCCCAAAAAAGCGATGCTTATAAGTTAAATGCAATAGTGCGGAGCGCCCGAACTATTATTTGCGATCAGGTGTCGGAGATTGCGGTGAAAACGGCAATTGCTGCGGCTAGAGAGGATTTGATTCGTCCGCCGCATCTGCATTGCTGCCCCAATTATATTGGCTTAGATTCGATTAATTTGTTAAAGCGAGAGTTGGGTTTAGGCTAATAAATTGTTGGCTTCAAAAGGAAGGAAAACTTATTTAAAAAAAAGATGAATGGGGATGTAATAATCCCCCATTGCCACTTGGCTCTTAGGAATCTTGATTTAATTTTAAGCGGATCTGATTGACAAAATCTTGATGGTCTATAATTGGCTTGGGGATATAACCATCGGCGCCGCTTTGTTCGAGGAATGTTTCTCGATCTCCTTTGATGGCATTGGCGGTGACAAGAATCACTGGCACACTGGCAGTGTGGGGATTTTGTTTGAGCAGTTGGGTGATTTTAATACCATCCATAGGCTGGCCTTGATAGTAACTGTTACTCAAAGAAACATCCATTAAGATAATATCGGCTGCGCCAGATTCAGCGATTTTTAAGACTTCTTCGACATCTTCGGTATGCGTAGCGGCGAAACCGCCACGCTTGGTGAGAACTTTTTGAAAAACCAGCCAATTTATAGGATCGTCTTCCACAACTAACACAGTCTTCATTAGATATCTCCAAAGGCAATTTAATTCAAAATGCACGAACTTGAGTGCGATACCCGGATAGGGGGGTCGTTGCTGCTTTGTGTAAAATCGGTGTGGGAGTTGTGTGAGGCGTGCGGGAAAATTTTACAAAATTTAAACAACATAAGCCCAGCGATGACTTATCCACTATTGTAGGCACTACTAAGGGCTGGACAAAACAGGAAATAAAAAAATTTTGTTTTTTTTGGGGGGGGCAAGGCAAAATATATGTACCCAGACGATTTAAACTTAGGCTCAACCCATACGCACTTGAGAAAGGAAAAACCGTCTGCCATGCGAAAAGTTTTATATCTGCTTAATGAATTAAGCGAAAGGGATCTTGATTGGATGCTGACAAACGGCAGCCGGCAGCAAGTGAAAGCGGGTACGATTCTAATTAAGGAAGGAGAGCCCACTGATGCTCTTTACATTGTTGTTGAGGGTTCTCTGACGGTTTCGATAGCGGCGCTTGGCGGGCGGGAAATCTCAACGATTGGCGGCGGGGAAGTTTTGGGGGAAATGTCTTTTGTGGATGATCGTCCACCGGCTGCGACGGTTAAAGCGGTTGAGGATGCTCTTGTTTTAGCGGTTCCTCGCAAAGAATTAAGCGAAAAACTCCAAAAAGATGTGCTTTTTGCTCTGCGTTTTTACCGGGCAATTACAAAGTTTCTTTCAACTCGACTGCGGGGGGCTGTTAATTGGTTGAGTGATGATAAAGACGTGCTGAACAGTCAAGTTTCTTCGCAAGAACCGTTTGAGTCTACTGATGATATGACTTTGGCATCGGCGCGATTTGAGAAGTTGGTTAAACGTTTAAATGAAAAAGAGGGATAAGTGCCGGTTGAAGTTTGATGTTTTAAGGAGTTCAGGAACTCTTTAAGGGTGTGGGGGTCGATAGAGGTGACAGCAAAACACAACAGTGGTGATGCAATTAGCCTCTGGAGGAATTAAGGAATGTTAAAAACAACACAATGGCAATCTAAAACTGCTTTATTGTTGGCGTTGACGGTGAGTTTGGGGGCGGGGATGCCGGTTGTAAGTTCGGGGCCGGTTTTGGCTCAAACTGGTGGGAATGGCCGGCAGTGGAATGCGCCTCGAAACAATACTAATAATCGGGTTGCTGTTCCTTCGGGTACAATTCTTCCTGTTAATTATGAAAAAGATAAAGTGGTTGTAACGAAGGATGAAACGGCTCCTCTGACGCTGATTGTGGCGCGGGATATTAGCTCAAGTTCTGGCACGATTTTGATTAGACAAGGTACTCAAATTGTTGGGGAACTGCGACCGGTTGGCGGTGGTTCTCAGTTTATTGCTAAAGAGTTGGTGTTGCAAAATGGCCAACGTTTTCCGGTGAATGCTCGCTCTAAAATTGTGACTCGCACGGAAACTATCGAAAAAGGTGCGAGTGTGGGGAGTATTTTACAAGGTGCTGCTATTGGTGCGGCGGCTGCTACTGCTATTTCAGCGATTACTGGTGACCGTGCTATTGCTACTGAGGAGGTGTTAGGGGGCGCAGGTTTGGGTGCTATTGGTGGGTTGCTTTTGGGTCGCAAAAAAGTTGATGTGGTTGTGATTAATCCTAATACGGATTTGGCTTTAACTTTGCGTTCTGATTTGGCTTTGCGTTAAGTGTTGGCTGGGTGGTGTGCGGTTTTTTATAGGGTTTTTCTTACAACTTTAGCCTTTGAAAAATTAAAAGCCCGGTTTCTTTAAGAGGCCGGGTTTTTAGTGTGTATTAATTGGGTTAATGCTTGTTAGTTTGGTTGCCAGTATTTATAGTCTAGGTTGTGTGCAGAGATGGCAACACAGGCTATATAGCTGGGGTGGGGGATGAGGTGGGTTAATGTCCACCGGCCTGCTTTTTGGGTATCGCCGCTGATGCTGAGGAGTTTTGCGGGTTCTCCTGGGGTGATGCTGACTTCTATTTCGTTGAGGGGTTGTATGAGTCCTTGGCCGGTGGCTTTTAGGTAGGCTTCTTTGCGTGTCCAAGCGTTGAAAAAGGCTTCGGTTTGATGGGCAATAGAAATGGTGTTAAAGAGGGCTGATTCTTTGTCTGAGAAGTAGTTTTTGACGATATTTTCTGCTTCGGTGATGGGACGCACAAATTCAACGTCTATGCCAATTTCTTTGTTTAGGGTGATGGCATAGAGGGCGAGTTGGTGAGAGTGAGATAGGTTAAAGCAAATTTGGGTTTCTGTGTGTAATGCTGGTTTGCCTTGCTTGCTATAGGTGAATTTTAGGTTTTGGGGCGGGAGGTTTAGATACCGGCTCAAAATTATTCTTAGGGTACCGCGACTGACAATGAAGTTGTTGCGATCTTTTTCAAAGTGAAATCGATTTGCTCTGGCGATCTCGTCTGCTGATAATGTTTGGCTGAGTTGTTGAATTTGTGCTGCCGGTTGATTGAGAAATGCTTTCCATAAATGGATTTGATTTTCTGCGGGGGTGGGGGTTAATAAGGGGGCCGGTTGCCAAGTTATATTTTCAGCGGTCATCTTTCTTAGGTAAGATTTTAGATTTTCAGGGGGATGGATTTATCTGCCTTGGGAGGTAGGAGAGAGATTCTGGCGGAACGTCTCTACTGTGGGGATAGGTTTTTTTTTGGGGGTAAACTTTGTTAATTTTTAAAAAAATTTGAAAATTTATTTGCGTTTTAAGCTATGTGGGCTGAGGGCAAAGTTTGCCAACTCTACCATAAGAAGTAAGCTGAATATATCTCACTCTTCAGATGGATGCAATAGCAGAGCTTTGCCTTTTAAAAAGGATAAAAGGCAAGGTATGGGGAGCGGGAGGAAAGAATGCAAAGAGGTGAAACAAGTTTTATGGCGGGTGAAAATGCTTGCTGTGAAAAGCGGTGGTTTAATGAGTGCGGATGTGCAATGAGTAAGCCTGGTGCCGGTGTGGTTGGGTTGCTTGCCGGCTGTTTGAAGGCATAAAGAATTCACTAAAAAAGGGCTGGGTTTGAGAAGCTCAAATTAGGTTTAGGGTTTAAGTAAATAAAGTGTGGAAAAACTCTAGGGTTTATGCCTTGGGGAGTAGGCTATTTTAGGCGTTATTACTATAACTATCTTTTATAAAGATTCGGTAAAGTAGGAAAGTTTTATAAAAAAATATGTCAGGATAAAAAATATTATGCGACCGGGGTATTTCTAATTTCTGCTGAGATGGGAGCGAGAGCTAAGGCTTTGGGCTTTGGCAATTTAGAGGGGTGAATAAAATACCTAACAGCAGGAATTGGAGAAAATGCCTGGGAGCGAAATTAGTCTTGGTTATAAACAACATGATTCAGGCGTAACATCTACACAAAACTATGAAAAATAACCGATTAAATTTAACAGGAAAGTTGGGATTAGCTGCAAGTGAAACTGTGGTTGGGTTTGGCAAACCGGCGACTGAAGATATCGGCGCTTATCCACAGATAGGAAAGTGGAACAATAGGGTTAAAGGTGTTTTTAATTGCTGCATTCACGAAGTGATAGAAAGACAAGCCAAACTAACGCCGGATGCGGTGGCGGTGGTGTTTAAAGATGAAAAATTAACTTACCGGCAACTGGATGAGAAAGCAAATCAACTGGCAAATTATTTACGTTTGCTGGGAGTTGGGCCAGATGTAATTGTGGGGGTTTGTATTGAGCGTTGTTTGGAAATGACAATTGGATTTTTAGGGATTTTGAAAGCGGGGGGTGCTTATTTGCCGCTTGATCCGAGTTATCCGGCAGAAAGGCTGGCTTGGATGCTGGAAGATGCAAAGGCGCCGATTGTGTTAAGCAGCGGAAAGTTGCTGAAAATTTTGCCGATTTGTGAGGCGAAAATTCTCTGCTTAGATGAAGATTGGGAGATGATGGAAGGGCAGAGAAAAGAAAAACCGGTTTGCCAAACTTCGCCGCAAAATTTGGCTTATGTGATTTATACTTCTGGATCTACCGGCAAACCGAAGGGGGTGTTAATTGATCATCAAGGTGTGGTGAATCATGGGTTGGCAATGGCGAAGTTGTTTAAATTGATGCCGGCAGATCGGGTGTTGCAATTTTCTTCGATTAGTTTTGATATTGCGACAGAGGAAATGTTTCCGACTTGGTTTACTGGGGCGACGTTAGTTTTACGTTCGGAAGAATGCCTTTCTTCAACGCAAAGTTTTTGTGAGTTTATTGAAGAAAAAGCGATTAGTGTTTTAAATTTGCCGACGGCGTTTTGGCATGAATGGACGGATGGTTTATATGGGCTACAGCAAGTTTTGCCGGTGCAATTAAGACTGGTGATTGTGGGGGGTGAAAAGGCTGCGGTGACGAGTTATGCGGTATGGAGAAAATTAGCGGGAAGTGAAAATATCCGCTGGATTAATGCTTATGGGCCAACGGAAACAACGGTGACGGCAACTTATTATGAACCGGGGTCAGAAATTCCTGAAAAATTGCCGATAGGCCGGCCAATTGATAATGTTTTAATTTACTTGTTGGATGAAAAAATGCGTCCGGTGCCGATGGGGGAAGTGGGAGAAATTTATATTGGGGGTGCCGGTGTGGCGCGGGGATACTTAAACCGGCCAGAAATTACAGCAGAATGCTTTATTCCCAATGTGTTTTTGACTAGCCCAGAAATTTTGTCTGAGGGTAATAATTTTGAGACTAATTGGTTACAAAATAACAACTTTTCTGGCGGCTATCTTTACAAAACTGGTGATCTTGCTCGTTATTTGCCGGATAAGAATTTAGAATATATTGGACGCAAGGATCATCAAGTAAAAATTAGGGGTTTTCGCATCGAGTTGGGGGAAATAGAAACGATTTTGAATAAACATCCCCATATTCAGCAAAGTATCGTGACTGTGTGCGAAGATAAACCAGGAGAAAAAAGACTTATCGGTTATATTGTAGGGAGGCCGGAGTCCAAAGTTACTGCTCAACAAATGCGGGTTTATCTCAACGAAAAATTGCCTAGTTATATGGTGCCGGGTGCGTTTGTTTTGTTAGAAAAACTGCCGATGTTGCCAAACGGGAAAATTGATCGGCGAAATCTGCCGATACCGGAGATCAAAATCACCGCAGAAAATGAAAATTTTGTTGCGCCGAGGACTCCGACAGAAGAAGTAATTGCTGGTATTTTTGCGGAACTTTTAGGCATTTCTCAACTCAGCATTGAGGAGAACTTTTTTGAACTGGGGATTCATTCTTTACTGGCTATTCAATTTATTTCGCGGTTGCGGGATTGTTTGGGGGTGGAAATAAGTATTCAGCAACTTTTTCACAATCCTACGGTTGCTGAACTTGCCTTTACTCTTTTGCAAAATCCAAGTCAGCGAACAAAAATTGAGAGTATCGCGCCCTTACTTTTGATGGTTGCAGAACTTTCTGACAGCGAAGTAGATTTGATGCTCAATTTTTCGATTTTGGGGATGAGTGTGTAAAGTGGTAGTTTTGCGTTTTTTGAAGAACCTATTCCCCCTTTTGTAGCGGCAAAGAGGGGGAGAGGTTAAAACGCTTGATGGTAAAAAAATAAGATTCTGTGCGTAGATTTTCTTGAAATTTGGTTGATTTATAACTGTAGGTTCAAAAAAAATAATGGAAACTTTAAAACATCCCAAAAGAACTTTTCAACTTTCTGGGCAACGCCGTCAAGTTTTGCAAATGCTTTTGCAACAAAACGGTATTACAAACGGCCCGGTTGTTAGCATTTTTCGCAGAAAATCCACAGATCCGGTGATGCTTTCTTTCGCACAAATGCGAATGTGGTTTCTTGATAGACTGGAACCTGGAAGTTTTGCTTATAATATCCCGACTGCTTTACATTTAATTGGTGATCTCAACATCAGCGCCCTTGAATGGAGTATCAATCAAATTATCCGCCGGCATGAGGTTTTACGCACGAGTTTTGCTACTTTTGAAGGGCAACCAATTCCTTTTATCCATGAAAATTTAACTCTGCCTTTGCATATTATTGATCTGCGAAATTATCAGGAAAGGGAAAGAGAACTTGAAAGTCAAAACATTGCTTTTCAAGAGGCCCAACATAGTTTTAATATTGCGGAAGCGCCTTTGTTAAGAGCGACTTTAGTGAGATTAAAAGAGCAAGAATGGAAGTTTTTTTTAACGGTACATCATATTATTTTTGATGGCTGGTCTTGTGCGGTATTTATGCAAGAATTGGCGGCATTGTATAAAGCTTATGTGACGAGTAGTGCTTCGCCTTTAAATGAGTTAGCGGTGCAATATGCAGATTTTGCGCTGTGGCAGCGGCAAGGGTTAGAAAAAACGGGGGAAAATCAACTTTCGATCCTGCAAACACAACTGAGTTACTGGAAGCAAAAATTAGCCGGAAATTTGCCCTTTTTGGAATTGCCAACTGACCAACCCAGGCCGGTTATTCAAACTTACCGGGGAGGACGGGAATCTTTGTATTTACCCCCGTCTTTATCGAAGGCGGTTAAGGCTTTTGCGGCGAGGGAAGGGGTAACTTTATTTATGGCGTTGCTGGCAGTTTTTAAACTGTTGCTTTCTCGTTATTCTGGGCAAGAAGATATTATAGTGGGTTCGCCAATTGCCGGCAGAAATCGCGCTGAAATTGAAGGGTTGATTGGATTTTTTATTAACACTTTGGTTTTGCGAACCGGCTTAGAAGGAAATCCAAGTTTTCGAGACTTATTGGGGCGTGTTCGCCAGACAGCATTAGAAGCGTATGTCAATCAAGATGTGCCGTTTGAAAAACTTGTGGAGGAAATTCAACCACAGCGAGATTTAAGCCGCAATCCGCTTTTTCAAGTGTGGTTTAATTTGCTTAATTATAAAGACAGCGAATTACAACTTCCTGAGATAAAAATTGAGAGTCTGGTGCCGGCGGAACCAGGTTCAAAATTTGATATTACGCTTTATGCTGTTGAAACTACAGATAAAGATAACGATTTAATTTTGCTTAAATTGGTTTATAATGCCGATTTATTTGATGCAGAACGAATGAAAGAGATGTTGGAACAATATCAATTTTTGCTCCAGCAAGTTGTTGAAAACCCCCAAGAGAAAATCGATAATTTTTCGCTGGTGACACCGGCAGCTAAAGCCGTCTTACCCAATCCCCAACAGCCCATAGATTCAATTTGGTATCAATCCCTTACTACCAAGTTTTCTGAGCAAGCAAACCGGCTAAAAAATCAGGAGGCTTTGCTTGACAAGAATGGCAGTTTCAGCTATGGTCATTTGGAAGAAACGAGCAACAAACTAGCAAATTACCTGCGAAAAAATGGAATTCAGCGCTCTGATGTGGTGGCAATTTATGCTCATCGTAGTGCAGCTTTGGTGGTGGCTTTGTTGGGAGTAATGAAAGCAGGGGCGGCTTTTGTTATTTTAGATGCTAAATACCCAACAGAACGGTTAATTAACTGTTTGGATGTGGCAAAACCTCGCGCTTGGTTACAACTGGCATCGGCGGGAAATGTGCCGGAAACTTTAGAGACTTTTTTGCGGGAAAACTTTATTAAGTGCCGGTTGAAATTGCCTCAAACTTCCGCCGCATTTCGCACGCTTTTAAAAAATTATTTGCCAGACAATCCGGGGGTAGAAATTCAACCGGATGCACTTGCTTATATTGCTTTTACTTCGGGATCTACCGGCCAACCGAAAGCTATTTTAGGAACCCACCGGCCTTTATCTCATTTCATTGAATGGCACACCAAAACCTTTAATTTACAAAGCACAGATCGATTTAGTATGTTATCGGGATTGGCGCATGATCCGCTGTTGCGAGATATTTTTACGCCGCTGACATTGGGTGCCACTTTGTGTATTCCCGATCCCGATCAATTGACGACATCCGGTTGGCTTGTGCAATGGATGAAACAACAGCAAATTACAATTGCTCACCTCACCCCAGCCACCGGACAGCTATTCTACACAGAACAATCTTTGCACAGCAAAATTACTAACTTACGGTATGCTTTTTTTGGTGGGGATATTTTAACCACCAATGACGTAAAAAGCCTGAAAAAAATCGCCCCAAATGTCACTTGTGTTAACTTTTATGGAACCACAGAAACTCCTCAAGCAATGGGATATTTTGTGGTAGAAAAAGATTTAAAATTTGACGTATCTTATCCGATTGGAAAGGGGATAAAAGATGTACAATTGCTGGTTTTAAATCGCGCTCAACAATTAGCAGGCATTGGAGAAATTGGCGAAATTTATATTCGCACTCCTTATTTATCTCAGGGATATTTAGGCGATGAAAACCTCACTCAAGAAAGGTTTATCAGCAATTTCTTTACCTTAAATCCCGAAGATAGGCTGTATAAAACAGGCGATTGGGGGCGCTATTTATCCGATGGAAATATAGGCTTTGCCGGTCGCGCTGACAATCAAGTAAAAATCCGAGGTTTTCGCATTGAACCGGCAGAAATAGAAAATATTTTAAAACAATATTCTTCTGTGCAGCAAGCAGCCGTTATTGCCCGCGAAGATCGCCCCGGAGATAAACGCTTGGTTGCTTATTTAATAGCAGATTTGGTTGGCGAAAGAGTTGGGTGGGAAAATCGCTGCTGGGTAGAAGCAAGTGATGGCCGGCGCGAAATTTTAAAAAGTGCGGATTTGTCAATAAATGGAATAGGTTTATTAGATGTGCCTTCTCATTGGGAAGTGGGGCAAAAAGTCTGCTGTGGGTTATTTTTACCGGCCCCAAATTCCGAAAGGGGTTCGGAAGTTTGGTTTGAGGGAAATATTGCTTGGAAATACGAAAATAATGCCGGAGTTTTGTTTCAAACAACCCCGCTACAAACAGCCATTTTGCGTCAAACAATTAATCACATCACCAAAACCGAAGGAGTGCAAGTAAGTGACCTCCGCCGCGCCGAGCCTCGTGTTCCTTATCGCAGTATTTGTCGAGTAAAATTACCGGGTAATGTTAGCTATGAAGTAACGGCGGAAAATATTTCACCGGGGGGAATTCGGGTGATTGCAGAAAGCGAAATTTGGCAGGATGAACAAGAGTTAAAAATTTGTTTACCCTTGCCAAAATCCGAAGTTTTGCAATTAAAAGCCACCGTTGCTTGGTGTCATGGAAAACACGCCGGGATTACCTTTCACACCACAAAAGAAGAGCGAAATTTGCTTGAGCGAAATGTGGAATATATTATCGCTTCCCAAGGATTATCTATTCCGCGCTTACGAGATTTTCTCAAACGAAAATTGCCCAGTTATATGATACCTTCTAGCTTTGTGATGTTGAATGCAATGCCGGTGACTCCTAATGGCAAAATCGACCGTCGCACTTTGCCGGCACCGCTTCTAAATGCCCGTGAATCTGAAAACACACCCACTGCACCTTCCGATACCGTTCAACTGCAATTACGCTCAATTTGGCAGAAGGTTTTAGAGCTTACCAATATCAGCATCAAAGATAACTTTTTTGATTTGGGGGGTCATTCGCTGCTGGCTGTCAAAATGTTTGCGGAAATTGAAAAAGCCTTTGGCAAAAATTTACCCCTAGCAACTTTATTTCAAGCCCCAACAATTGAGCAACTCGCTGAAGTTTTGCGTCAGAGCGGAAGCAGCACCTCTTGGTCTTCTTTGGTTGCTATTCAGCCGCAAGGTTCTCAAATTCCATTTTTCTGTATTCATGCAGTCGGTGGTAATGTGCTTTCCTATTATGAATTAGCAAGTTATTTTGCGCCAGACCGGCCTTTTTATGGCTTGCAAGCGCGAGGTTTAGATGGCAAAGAACCTCCCTTAAGGCGAATAGAAGATATGGCGGCACACTATATCAAAGAAATTCTCGAACTTCAACCCCAAGGGCCCTATATTTTGGGTGGTCATTGTATGGGAGGTTTAATTGCTTTTGAAATGGCTCAACAATTGGTAAAAGCCGGCCATAAAGTTGATTTGGTGGCGATGTTTGATACCCGTTCTCCTAAAATTGAGAATCGTCGCCTTTTGGCGTGGGAAAAATTGTGCTTACATTTGACGCATTTTGCGGAATTGCCGGTTAACGAAAAGTTGGATTATCTGGAGAATAAAATCAAGTTGAAACTAAGGCAAATTTGGTTTCAAAGAACCGCTAAAATTCCCAGCATATTTTATGAACAGCCCGGAGATTCTTTACCACAATTGTTGCGAAATTTCCGCATAGAAGATGCCATTAATTATGCCGAATCTATCTATGTGCCCGAAGTTTATCCGGGGCGAATTGCCTTGTTTCGGGCCAGCGATCAAGCAATTCTTTTTATGAATGAACCAGAGCTAGGTTGGGGTGATTTAGCGACTGAGGGAGTGGAAGTTTACGATGTGGAAGGGCACCATAATTTGGTGTTACAACCGCAAGTAGCAACTTTGGCAAAAAAATTGAAAGCTTGTTTGGATAAAGGGAATAGGTGATGGGGCAAAACGTCAAACTCTAGGTTTAACCGGCACCTACTTGTTTCATGTAGATGCCGGTTTTAGTCGCTGCAACAAATTTTACCTCAACCAAGAGATCACGGTCATCACGGCAGTCTGACGGTGCAAAGTAAACTAGGGAAAGGCAGCACTTTCATCGTTCAGTTACCGGCTTAAATAAAATTCAATCAGATAGCGGTAGGAAATTTAGCGCCCCAAAAATTTCATCCTAATTTCATTTGTTTGTGCAATCCTTAACTACTGTAGAGTTTTGCAGTTTTCTCTGCTGAAATTCTCCTCGGAGGTGTGCCGGCAAAAAAAATAACCCACACCCTCTTGACTCTCCACCCCACAGGAGAGTTTAACCTAAAAAAACAGGAGTTAAGCACTCCTCAGCTTAGAAACCGGCTTTTTGTATCAAAATCCCATACTGGAGCCTTTAATACTAATAAAAAACAGGTTTCTGGACTCCCAAAATAACCCTATTCATCTCATGGAGCAGCTAAAACTTATGCGACACAATCCTTTAAAAACCAGCTTCTTAACCTTTAGTTTGCTTGCTTTGGCTTCACTAACCGGCCTATCTCTAAGCTCCTGTTCCCAAGATTCTCAAAAAAATTCCACAGTTTCATCTCAACAAAACTCCGCCAAAAATTCTCCTGCTTCTGCTCCTGTGGTTGCCCAAAAAGCCGAGCAGAATAATGCTCATAACATGGAAATGATGAATTTAGGCCCAGCAGATGATAACTATGATTTGCGCTTTATTGATGCGATGATTCCCCACCATCAAGGCGCCGTAGAAATGGCAAATCAACTACAAAAAAATTCCACGCGCCCGGAAATGAAAAAACTTGCTGCTGATATCATCACAGCCCAAGAAAAAGAAATTCAACAAATGCAGCAATGGCGCAAACAATGGTATCCCCAAGCCAACAGCCAAGCCATGATGCACGACAATCATACCGGCCATACTATGCCGATGTCTGATGATATTCACAATAAGATGATGATGCAGATGAATTTAGGCGCAGCAGATTCTGAGTTTGATTTGCGTTTTATTAATGCCATGATTCCTCACCATGAAGGTGCTCTTATAATGGCGCAAGATGTTTTAAATAAGTCGAAACGTCCCGAAATGCGCCAATTGGCTGACGAGATTATTTCATCACAAAAGGCAGAAATTGATCAGATGAAACAATGGCGACAAACCTGGTATAAACAATAATTTAACAACTTATTGTTAGATATGGGTTTCTAAAGTCGTTATCCTCCTCACGAACCGCCGCCGCTTCTTCTTTGTTACTAAAGGATAGTGTCAACAATGGCTAATTTTTATCGTTCTCAACCACCCGGTTTTTGTCAGCCGATTTATTTTTGGCTATTGAGTTTGATGCTATTAACACCGGCAACGGTTTTTGCCCACGTTGGACACGGAGATGAATTTAAAAGTGGCAATAGTCAGACACCAGGAAAACAGCATATTTTCATGTGTAGGGGCAGTGCCACTCTTTGGTACCAGCCCCCTCACGCCGCTACTATCCCCAACCCCTTTTTACTTCTCCCCTAAGCGTTGAATTTGTATTTGGTTTAACCGGGCCCCTCTAGCGGAAATTACCGTAAATTCGAGATTGTTATAAACATAAATTTCGCCAACATTGGGAATTTTTTCCATTTGGTCAATCAGGAAACCTCCCAAAGTTTGATAGTAATTGCTGAGGGGTAAATTGAGCTTTAATTGCTCATTAACTCTTTCTAATTCCAGTTGCGCTTGTACCAAAAATGTGCGTTCATCTAATATTTGGATGCTCGATTTTAGAGTCGGATCTACTTCAATTCGTTCGCCAATAATTTTGGCAAGAATATCATTAATTGTCACTAACCCAACAGTCCCCCCATATTCATCCACCACAATCACAACATAAGCGTGAGAGCGCTGCATGAGTTGCAATAATTCGCGCAGAGGTGTTGATTCTGGTACAAAACGTGCCGGTTTAATCCAGCGCAAAATTTGCGTATCGAGCGTTAAAACACCGGAGCCCAAAGGTTCAGCCAGTTCTTTAAAATCAATCACCCCGCGAATATCATCTAAAGAATCTCCCATCACCGGATAACGAGAATGGCCGGTGGTGACAACTTCCGTAAGTAAATCTCTAAACGTACCATCCAAAGGAAGCGCCGTAACACTAATGCGCGGAATCATCACTTCCGATGCCGCAATATTACCAAATTCAAAAATGTTATTTAAAAGCTCTCTTTCTTCGGCTTTTAAACCTATGGACATCCCCTCACCGGCAATCATAAGCTGTAATTCTTCCGAGGTTATTTGATGATACCAACCAGTGCCGGTGGGGCGAATTCCCACAGAACTTAACAACAAGCGCGTTGATTGATTGAGAATCCAAATAAACGGATTAAAAAACCGAGCAATAGCTAAACTCGGCGTCCCTAAAAATTTAGCAAGTTGTTCAGAATATAACAAAGCTACCGATTTTGGGCAAAGTTCTCCCAAGACAATTTGTAAATAAGCAACCAATAAAAAAGCCAGGGGAATTGCCAACGAATGCGCTAAGGTTTCTGTCGCCGAACGCGAAAATGGGAGTTGAACAATCACACGGGTGACAACAATCGCCATTGTATTTTCGCCCACCCAACCCAGGGCCAAACTTGAAAGAGTGATGCCTAATTGGGTCGTTGAAAGAAGCCGGTCAATGTTGCGCTGTAAATCTTGAACCGTTTTTGCTAAGGGATCGCCGGCATCTGCCAATTGGTTAATCCGAGAACGCCTAACCGAAACTATCGAAAATTCCGCCGTTACAAAAAACGCATTGATGGCAATTAAAACCAACACCGAAACCAAACGTAGCAAAATATCCGTGCCGGTAAAATCCCCAGGCGTTGCCGAACTGCCAAAACAAGCATTTGCCCCTACTATTAAAAAAGCAGAGGCAAGCATCCAATGAAGACAAAAACCCTTTATACGACGCACTGATTTTATACCGTTTTTCTTGATCGCCTGATGTTTGTTTTAGCAAACTCCAAGCAATGCTGGCCTCAATATTTTGCCATCTTTTGCAAGAACTTAGCCGTCGCCAATGGGAATGGCAGCAACTTCGAGTTGTAACTGTTGGGCTGGATAATCGGTGAGTTTAAGAGAAAGTTTTTTAGCTTTTTGTACTAAAGAGCTTGGTATCTTTACAGTGCCAGAAAACGCTTCCCCATTAGCCGGCAATTCTCCGGGTAATCCTTCAGTAGTTGCATTTAAAACTTGACCTTGCTCATCTTTCACTTCCAGCAACGAATACAAAAAGCGAACCGATGAACTGCTTTCATTTTTAAGGCTGAGATTCAGCGTCACTGAATCATCAGAAGATTTCACCTCCGCCACCGACAGCGTAATGCCACCTTGTTGAGCCGTTAAAGGAAAATTGCCTTCGTTTTCTTGAGCAGATTCGTTGCCCTCTTTTGATTTGGGTGTTTCTTTTCCCTCTGACTTTTGCTCATTTTTTTCGGGTTTGGCTCCTTTGCCGCTGGTGATGGCGTCAACTTTTTTGAGAATATCCGCTTCTTTGAGAATCACCATTTCTTCTCGACCGCTTGGAGTGCCTTTGCGGCTGCCAATATTATTGGTGGGGCGAACATCAGGTTGGGTAATGCCTTTAAGCGCTTCACGCCCCAAAGCATAGCCCCAATTGCCGCTCACCATACCGGCACCAAACATCAAAATCAGCAGAACAAAAGTAAGCGCCACAGTTGGATTCAACTTCATGGTTTTAATGGGATCACCAAACAAAAACAGCAGTTGTACAAAAATTAACTTTCATTATAAATTCTAAAGGCAAACGGCCAAGTCGGGATATTTTTTCGCTCGACAGCACTTGTCAAAGGCCGGTGAGTTCTGCTATGCTTATCTCATAGCAAAAATAACTGTTATAGTTAAACAGCGGCAGTTGGCCGAGCGGTTTAGGCGGCGAGCTCATAATTCGTTATAGGCAGGTTCAACTCCTGCACTGCCGATTTTACAAATTCAATAAACCGTTATCTAACTCCCAATGGCAGTTTGGACAAAGCACTGCTATATTGCTTCTGTGATTAACCTCCCCCACCAGAGCGCTCACATCAAAGTCTTTGAGTGCTTGAATGTGGCAAATTTCAACGTGCTTATTGTAACCGCATACTTCACAAGTTCCGATGTTTTGATATAATTTCCGGGCGTGTTCTCTGACTCGACAATATTTACTGGCTTTGTTAGTCTTGCAAATTACGTCGGAGAGTGTTCTATTTCCAAATTCTCTGGCTTGGCGACATTCAGCACAGTAAACATATTTGCGATGGATAGAAACACCGCATTGCTGGCATTTTCCCGATATTTCTCTCTTGGCCGACATCCGATTGTGAAAAGAAGTGGCACAACTCCGCGAACAAAAATGATTAGGGCTTTTTTGAATTTCGCTAATTTTTTTTAAAAAAAGTACGCCACATTGCAAGCATTTGACCTCAACAGGTTTTTCTCTTTTTGCCCTCATTACATTGTCAAATTTATAAAAAACCCCGGCACTCCTCAATAAAGCGCCGGCTTTATTTCAACAAATCTTAAGGCACCATTGGAATCCCAAAATTTAACTGTGTTCCCAACGGACTGCCACCGCCAGAAAAACCCGGTTGTGAGAAAATTGAAGTATTATAAGGATTCGGTAAATCAGGAGTCCGAATCACCGGATCGCTCGACACTTGCTGATTCATAGCATCAACATAAAGATTATGAATCGCTCTACCATCCCGCATAATTTCATTTTCTGTAAACGAATTGCGGAAAATTACCCCAGGGCCCAAAATAAATTTAATTTGCCCCCAAGGTGAACGATTTTGCCAAAAAGGTTTAGCATTGTCATAAAAAGCTTGGTTGAATTCTTCGGCTAGTCTCCCCGATTGAGCCGCGTCTTGAGCTACTGCCGGCTTGCTCATTCCAGCAGCATTCACTACAACACATAAACTCAAAACCCCGATTAAGCATTTAAAAGGCCGGCCCATAAAAAACTCCTCAAATTTTCCCTCTATCTTAGCTCAGCCTATCGTGGCACAATAACAAAAGTCTTAATATTGTGTACCCAATTAATGAACGATCTTTGCGTGGCTAGTGCCGACCTAACAACGCTGCGCCGGCAACTCTTGGATTTATTTTGCAAACTCGCTTACCGCGAAGGCGATTTCCTGCTTTCTTCTGGCCAGCGCAGTTCCTACTACATCAACGGCAAACTGGTAACACTCCATCCCCAAGGTGCTTTAGCCACCGGACGCTTAATTTTATCCATGCTTCCCCAAGATACCGAAGCTGTGGCCGGTTTAACCTTGGGCGCCGATCCTGTGGTAACGGCGGTAAGTGTGGTTTCGGCCTATGAAAACCGGCCTATCCCCGCTTTAATTATCCGCAAAGAAGCCAAAGGACACGGTACCCAAGCTTATATTGAAGGGCCGGTTTTGCCTGCCGGTGCAAAAGTTGTAGTCCTCGAAGATGTCGTCACCACCGGCGCATCTGCCATGAAAGCCGTTGAACGTTTGCGCGATGCCGGTTACACTGCCGATCAAGTTATTTCCCTCATCGACCGGCAACAAGGCGGTGCTGAATTTTATCAATCCGTTGGTTTAAAATTCGAGGCTGTTTTCACCATAACCGACCTTCAAAATCACCTCAAAACTTTAGCGTAATTTTTTTAGGCCGGTTTATTTAAAAAACCGGCTTTCTCAATTACCCCAACAAAGCTTTAATATTTTTTGCTTCCCGCCACCTCGGCAAAAAAGCACCATGAACCGTTGCCGGATAATCGCTAGAAGTTGCCTCTCCAGCAAAAAATAACCGGTTACTCACCGGCTTTGCCAAAGCCTCTCTAGGCGCCATTGTTGCCCCCACCGGCACATAAGAATAAGCCCCAAAAGAAAACCAACCTTGAATTTATTGCATTCTTAAAATCCTCTCCCGATTAGCAATATTATTTACCTCGCAAAAAAACACCCTGTGTAAATCGGCTGCCGGTTTTCGAGGCTGTGGTTGCTCAAACCTTAACCTCTTAACAGCTTTGTTATCAAATAACAACAGCCGGTTTTGTTAAAAATTACCAATCCAATCCCTTCTTGTGTAAATTCTCTTCCGTCGCCTGCATTTGCTCCATCGTTTCTCCTGCAACAATCCCGTAAATTTCGGTGTAAATATTTCCGTACTTTGCTTTTTCTAGGGCAGACAAAATGATAAAATCTTTGCTTTCTAGTTCAGGTTTCAAAGTAGTGAGAATCGATTCCAGCGTCCCAGATATCCGATAATCACTTGAATACTTAGCCACCTGTTTTCCCTCTTTTAATAACCGATGGCGCTGCAAGCAAAGAGGCGTGGAACCATTAACGCGAAAATTGGCATCAATGACATAAAATTGCCCATCTTTATCTTCCAGCACATCGAAACCAATAACCCCGAAATAACCCTGCTTTCTAGCAGACTCACCCATAGCAGCAATCATCTCAAAAAAAGGCGTCAAATCTTGGGAATAGTCAATCACTCCCCCTAAATAATTGCCATCTTCTGTAACAAGTTGACCTGTGGTGCCAATCAACTTTATCTCTCCCTCCTTGCTGACATAAAACTGCACGCAGTAATTCTTTTCAACATCCGCCACGAACTCGGAAATAATGATCGTATCCAGCAATTTTATCTCAAGATATTTCCTGACTTCTTCCAAACAGTAGTTTAAATCGCTGGGGTTTTTAATAATATAAGTGCCTTCTCCTGATAGCCCGTGCGATGTTTTAATTAAATAAGGGAATTGCTCAGGTAAATTAATGCTTTCTAGGCTGACTTCGTGCAAATTGTAGGTTGAGTATTTCGGGCATTGCACCCCCATTTCCGCTAGGCTTGCTTTGCTGAGCAAATGGTAGTGGCTATCCGGATTAACTGCGTGCTTTTCTGGTGCGAGGTTATCAAAGGGAAATAAAGTAATGAGTTTGTCAAACTGCTCACTTTGGCTGAGATCCTCCAGATAAGTTGAGCAGTCTAACATAGCCATACTGGCATCACTAAAACCCAAATATTCCTGCCAGTAATTAATTAACGACTTGGGCGGATCTATAATCACAATCCCCGGAACCTTATCACCCAAAACTGCCAAATTTTTCCAAGGTTCCTTTTGACAAATTTTGTCGAAGGAAGTTTTGGTGGCTTCGCTACTTCCGTCTTGAATAAAGTATTTTTTTCTGTTGGGATAAGCCGCCCATTTGGCAGTCGCGGGGTAATTGAGGATGAATCCATACCGGCCATCGCTGATGTCTTTAGCGAAGAGTTCGGATAAAGAAGCTCCTTCAAAGTAATTAAAGTTCGAGGTGGAATTCATAGAAAAATCGCCGTTAATTTTAATTACAGGGTTAGGTTATTTTTTCTTGGTAAAGGCCGCTATTTCTTCCATGTCTGAGGTTTTATAAGCTACTGCCATGTCAGATGAATTATGAGCCCAGCCTACTCGTCCTTGCTGGTCTAAAAGAATGCAGCCGGCCTCTCCTTTCACTCTGGATTTTAGAACATTAATAGCCATTTCTGCTGCTTCGTCTGGATCTCTATCATCGTTGAGGAAATCAATGGCAGTTTTAGCCAAAACAACTGGGATAATTGACTCACCATCCCCCGTCGTTGAGCAAGCGCCAAGCTGATTATCTGCAAACAAACCAGAACCGACCAATGCAGTATCTCCAACACGACCGGCTGGCTGATTCATGGTACCGCCGGTAGAGGTACCCGCCGCTAAATTGCCGTTGCTATCTAAAGCTACACAGCCAACAGTATTAGGCCGGTCTTTAACCTCTACTTCTTCCTCCCATTCTTCCCGTAGCTCGTCGGCAACTAAATCGTCTTTGTTGCACATCTCAAGGCCATTTTCTACGGCAAACTTTTCTGCATTTCTTGACACCAGCAGCGTTGGTCTTTTATCCATCAATTTTTTCGCTGCTGAAATCGGATGGCGTACACCTTGAACAGCGGCGACCGCTCCCCAGCGTAAATTAGAGCCGTCCATAATCGCCGCGTCTAGTTCTACTTCGCCGTTGGTGTTGAGAACTGAGCCAAAACCGGCATTAAACGTCTGATCTGTTTCCAAAACCTGGATCGCAGCCTCAACTGCTTCTGCGGCTGTACCGCCGTTTTTCAGCACGGCCCAACCAGCCTCGACGGCTGCCGTGCAGCCGACATTGTTGGCGTCTACCTTCTCTTCTGAGATGGTTTTTGCTCCGCCGTGAACAATAATTCCTATTGGCATAAATTTGGTTTTATTCTTTATTTATTGTGGCCGGTATGCTCAACTTAAAAATGTTTTTTCAACCGGCTTCTGTATATTTATTTTTAGCAAATTTGGTTTTTATTTCATCTATCCCCAGACATAAACCAGAGGATGCTGTGATAGCTGGTACGGTGATATTTTCTATTTCTTAAGATTAATTATGAACTCGTTTTTCCGATCCCTCAGCCATCCTAAAAACGCGCTGATTCGAGGGTAGTTGTCATATTTAAAAAAGGGCAGCGAATTAAAATCCTCATCCTCATGCGGTTAAATTTGCCACCCATATAAAAACAAAAAAGAGGCCGTTTATACTTCCTCTTCTTCCTCTTCTTCCTCGGAATAAATTTCCTCTAAAACTGCCTCAATAATCTCTTTAAGTTCCGCCTGGGAATATCCCAAACGCTTACCTAAAGCGCCCACATATTGAACTTCTTCCTTTGCGAGTTCCCCATCTGCTTCCGCCATCAGTACCGCGAGGGTAACGGCATCTTCTGCAAAATCTTCTGGCAGTGCTTCAATTGCAGTATTAAACAAACCACCAAGACTTCCGCTTTCTTGAAGAATAGAGTAAATTTTTTCTGAGCAAGCCTCCACTGCTTTCGTATCTGTAAGTTCTGCACCTTCCATATAAGCAGAGAGCATTTCGATTTCTTCTTCTGAAGGTTTACCGTCTGCAAATATTTGGATAGTCCCCAGAGCAATCAGGGCTTCAATTGGGTTGAGTTCGCCTGCGTATTGTTCTTTACTTGTGATGATTTTATCGTATTTTCCCATTGTCTTTAACTCCTCAACAAATTTTCTCAACCTTAGCACAAGGTTTTTGAAGACAAGGGGATTTTTCCAAATAATTTTATTTTTATTTTCTAAATATTATATGCAGGAGGCCGGTTTAGAAAGGTGGGCTTTGCCCACCCTCCAAATTTAACCTAACACCGGCTCTTTTGCCAAAAACTTCTCTAATTCTTCCAAAGCATCCGCATCAACTTTTGTTTGCATTGGGCAGAATTTCGGGCCACACATCGAACAGAATTCTGCCGTTTTATAGATATCCGCCGGCAGTGTTTCGTCGTGATATTCGCGGGCGCGATCTGGATCAAGAGATAATTCAAACTGACGATTCCAGTCAAAATTATAACGAGCGCGAGACAATTCATCATCGCGATCTCTTGCCCCTTGCCGGTGGCGAGCAATATCAGCAGCGTGGGCCGCAATTTTATAGGCAATTAAGCCATTGCGGACATCTTCAGCATTTGGTAAACCCAGGTGTTCTTTTGGTGTTACATAGCAAAGCATGGCGGTACCATACCAGCCGGCCATTGCTGCACCAATAGCAGAGGTAATATGGTCATAACCGGGAGCAATATCTGTTACCAATGGCCCCAAAACATAGAAAGGTGCTTCTGAGCATTCTTCCATTTGTTTTTTGACATTAAACTCAATTTGATCCATCGGTACATGACCCGGCCCTTCTACCATAACTTGCACGTTATGTTCCCAAGCTTTGCGAGTTAATTTACCGAGGGTTTTCAGTTCGGCAAGTTGGGCTTCATCGGAGGCGTCGTGAGTGCAACCAGGCCGCAAAGAGTCGCCTAAACTAAACGAGACATCATATTTTTTAAAAATTTCGATGATGTCGTTAAAGTGGGTGTAAAGCGGGTTTTGCTTGTGGTGATGCAACATCCATCTTGCAATAATGCCGCCGCCGCGAGACACAATGCCGGTGAGACGATTTTTCACCAAGGGCAGGTATTCTATTAAGATGCCGGCGTGGATAGTCATGTAATCCACACCTTGCTGGGCGTGTTTTTCAATGACGTGCAAAAAGTCATCGGGAGTCAAGTTTTCCATGCGCCCATGTACGCTTTCTAGGGCTTGATAAATTGGTACAGTACCAATCGGAACCGGTGAAGCGTTGATAATGGCGGTGCGAATTTCATCTAGGTTGCCGCCGCCGGTGGACAAGTCCATGACGGTATCTGCGCCATATTTAACAGAGAGGCGAAGTTTTGCCAATTCTTCCTCAATATCAGAAGAATTTGGGGAGGCGCCGATATTTGCATTAACCTTGCAGTTGGAGGCAATGCCAATGCACATCGGTTCTAAGTTGGTGTGGTTGATGTTGGCGGGAATAATCATTCGTCCCCGTGCAACTTCGTCTCGTACTAACTCCACCGGCAAGTTTTCCCGCTTTGCAACATAGTGCATTTCTTCGGTGATGATGCCGGTTCGGGCATAGTGCATTTGTGAAACATTGCTTTGCCCGCGCCGTTTGGCAACCCATTCTGAACGCATATTTTTTTTACCTCGATAAACAGCTTCCCTCCGCCGGTATTACCCGGACTCAGGTTTTAAGGGTTTGTTCTCAGCCCGCTATGTGCGGACACCCCTAGCTCTGATTGAGGATTTTATCACCTTTTTTTGCCAAAAATTCCTAGCCCTCAGCAAATCTTAATTGATCAAATCCCAGAAGTTGGGCCGGCTGCCTGCCTATTTTTCAAAAGATTAAGTTTTGATAAGCTAAATTGACAGAATGATTTAGGGTTTTTAAAACACCGGCCCCTAACAGGAAAATAAATATTTTGACATCAAAATTCCGAAATCAAAAAGTTAGGTGTACTACCTTATAAACTCCATCAAAACCGGCATTTAATATTGATTTTGAGCCGAGGATTTGCTTAGGTTTTTGAGAACAGAGTTGCCAGAAATTATTGGAGATGGGGAAAGGGGCCGGCCCACAAGCTTTTGAGTTGGGGAAGTTGTCAGGCTTGGGGGCGAACAAACTTTTATCGACATGGATATTGAAATCTTTAGGCAATCTCAGTCAGATTTTCCCTAACGGATGTATATTTACAATCACCGGCTTTTTGACAGCTATCATCGGATGAGTGATAGGTTTTGCAGTTTTGCGAGACTCGGAATTCAACTAGCGAACGGCACAACATGGCCTGACGCAGTGGACAAAAGAATTTCCTACCTTGAATCTGCGGGACTATCAAAAGCAGTGGAGGGAAAGCAAAGTGGCAAAAGGCATGGATTTCTATATTGTGAGTTGTTATGGCCCAATCACCCGACCAGCAAAACTATTATTTTCTCAGTGAAGCCGTCCGTACTGGCATTCACAAACCCATCTTGGCTGCACTCTACAAAGCACACAACCAACCGGCCCTCAAAGACGGACAAACCGGCCTGGGCATCTCACCGGCCAACCGAATCCGCCTAGAGCAGCTTAACACCCTAAGCGAACAAATCCAATATGCAGCCAATACCCTCCGCAGCCTCAGCGAAAATCTTTTGCAAAATGGATGGACAGCCTCAGATTTATGGCTGGCAGAAAAAGGACATTATAGTGATAAATTTCTCAAAGCTGTAGCCGGTGGTTACGCACCCGAACCTACAGACATCCATGCTGCTCGCCTGGAAAGCTGCGACGAAAAAAGCTTAATTCAAGCTTATTTGGAAGACCATAAAAAAGACTGCGAAATCGAAAATTACCCGGACTCGCTCGCCTATCTTGATGCGGCATTGCTAACATGGGTAGATAGCATTTCCATGTATTACACCGGCATCCCCAACCAGCGAAACGCTTTAATAGAAGCTGTGCGGATTTGGAGTAGGCTAGATACTCGTGCAGAAGCCGTTACAAAGCTTCCAGAAGTAATAGCAGCATTTAACTTGCCTAACCAAAAAATAGAAGAGGCAACCGGAGATGAATCACACCTCGACCGGCCTTTGCTGCATTTTGCCAGTAAACTCAGAAATAACTTCATCGCCTATCCCCACCAGCGCGAAGCCTTATTGCGAGCCGTACAACTGTGGCGGCAATTAAATTCGCGTAACTCAGCGATTGTCTCACTTAAAACAAACACCTCTGCCGAAGCAGATTTGACAACATTAGACCCGGCTTTAATTGCATTTGTGGGGCGAATTCGGCAGTTTTATTCAGGACAAACCCACCACCGCAACGCCATCACCGAAGCCGTAAGAATTTGGCGAAAACTTGACTCGCGCAAAGCTGCTTTATTAAGTTTAGGAATTAATGCAGAAATTCTGGAAAGCGGAAAATCAGAACGCACAGTTTTAGTTGCCGCAGCGGCACAGCTTGACCGAGAATTACTTGATTTTGTGCGGCGAATTGGCATTGCTTACAACGAGGAAGATCACCAACGAGAAGCCTTGATCAGCTTAGTAAAAATGTGGCGACAACTTCCGGGTAAAGAGCAAGCAATTTCATCGTTATATGAAGACCTCAAACAAATGAACGTGGCGCGGCGTGGCGTAGGAGAAGCGCCGCCGGTACCTGTGGTGATTTTGCCGAAACGGTCTGAACGCTGGACACCGGAAACGTTGCAAATGCACGCGCCGATCATTGCCGATGGCTCCTTTACTTGGGCAGATGCTACAGGGGGAGGGACTCAAATGCCGGTTGATCAAGGCACTGTTGAGGCGATTATGCGTATTGCCAAACAAGCACAATTTGCAAGAGATCGTATTGGTCGGAATTTTCAGATTATAAATTGGTATTGCTCGGATGAAAAAATAGCTGCCGGTGGGGAAAACTATAATCGACACCGGCTCGGAGATGCCATTCAATTTTATTGCGATGGACTCACCGGCAACCAAATTTACTGGTTTTTAGAGCCCTGGTGGTCGGGTGGGTTGGGCCGGTATGGCAACTACCCCTATCTTGTTTACATTGATGCCCGCAACTATCGAGCGCGATGGTTACATTAAAATAGGAAATTAAACCCCACCCACAACCCCCTCGCCTGAGAGTTTTTCTTTTGGCTTCAAATTTAGAAAAAAACCATCAATTTTAGCGGTGATTGCCTATGTCTGCCCCCATTATTCTCGTTGACCCCCTATTAGCAAAAGCCCCTCCAAAACCTCCTGCCAAACCACAAAGCACTCAAGATGGATCTGTGCTTTGGATGGGAGCGTCTGGCGTTTTACTTTTAGCTGTGATTGGTTTAGCAGTTTTTAGCCAAGTTAAAATCAGCCAAATGGCGAAAAAACTCCGCATGGAAGATTTCAAAAACCGCGAACTTCAAAAGAAATATAAGCTGGCGGTTGGCACTATTACCAAAATGGAAAAAAACCCAGATTTGGTACACTCACGCGAGTTTAACCTTGATTATCTGAGAATGCGGATGGCTGAGGAAACTTTCCACTTTTCGATAGTTAATCAAATTCGCGTTAAAGTGAAAGATAAAATTTCTTTGGCTTTGCGACCTACTCAAGAAACTCGCGGGGTGGCGCGTCAAGTTGATGAGATTTTTGATGTGGAATACGAAACCGGCGAGGGTGCGGAACTGAAAAAAAGGGTACTGTTTCGCATTCAAATTAGGTTAACTAAAATTCCCACTCAACCAACTTCTGTTACTATCGGTCAAATTATTGATTGCATTGAAACTTATTTGAGCACTACTGAGGATAATGATACTTGGCAACCGACAATTCAAGGCCGGGTGGCTTATATTCATTGGGATCAAAAAGCTAAACCTACGCCGCTTTTGGTTTTAGAGCAATCAAATGAAGGTGTTAATGTGACTTTTGCAACGAAGCGTCGCGGTGGGCCGGCTTCTACTCAAGAACAAATGGCTGAAACTAAACCCCAAACTTCTCTGACTGCTGGCCGACGCACTTCTTTAACGGGTGGAAAAACTGAAAAAACGGCTGGAAAACCGGGCAAAACTAACGATAAAACAAGCGGTCGTTCTACTAAAACCGGCAAGCGTTAAAGAGGTGTTTATGGAAGTACAAATGCAGTGGTTTAATGGGATGCAGTGGCTATAATTGCATCATCTTTTGTTAAACATCCGTCTTCCATGTGTACGATGCGGTCGGCTACGTCTAAAATGCGGTTATCGTGAGTGACAAGTAAGATGGTGCATCCTTGTTCTTTTGCTAGTTTTTGCATGATTTCTACGACGTCTCGCCCTGATTTACTATCGAGTGCGGCGGTTGGTTCATCTGCTAAAACTAATTTGGGGTGACTGACTAAGGCTCGTGCAATGGCTACTCTTTGTTTTTGTCCGCCTGATAAATTTTCAGGATAATAGTTGATGCGTTCTCCTAAGCCGACGGCTTCTAACATTTGTGTGGCTCTAATATTGACTTCTTGGGGTAAAATTTCTGGGTGCAAGTCTAGGGACATTTGGACGTTTTGTTTTGCTGTTAAACATTTTAGTAGGTTATGTGCTTGGAAAATGTAGCCGGTGTTTCTTCTGACTTCTACTAATTTATTTTTACCGGCTCCACACAGTTCTATTCCCATTATTTTTATGCTTCCTTCTTGCGCGGATCTTAAGCCTCCTAGCAAGGTGAGTAAGGTGGTTTTTCCTGATCCAGAGGGGCCGGTCATTATGACGATTTCTCCGGGGTAAACTTCTAGGTTGATGTTGTATAAAACTTGTTTTCGTAGTTGGCCGGTGCCGAAATAATGGTTTAGGTTTTGGATGTTAATCACCGGCTCATTCCAACGGTCTAACTGTTCATTGTTCATGGTTTCTCCCGGCGTAGCGCTAAGTTTTTTTAAAAAAGATAAGAGTTTAAAAAATAAGAATTTAAAAAATATCTGCGGGATCTGCGGCGCTTAGTTTTCTTAAAGCTATGGCACCGGAAATTACACACATGATAATGCTTAATGTCATTACAGTTGTTGCGCGAGCAAAGGTCATTACCATCGGTAAGCTGGTGGCGTTTCTGGTTAAATTATACAAGCCCATTGATAAAACTACCCCCGGCATATACCCTAAAATTGCTAAGATAATTGCTTCTTGTAAAACAACTCCAAAAAAATAGATATCTCGATATCCCATTGCTTTAAGTGTGGCATATTCTGCCAGGTGATCGGCGACATCGGTGTACAATACTTGATACACAATGACAATCCCAACAATAAAACCCATTGCTGTACCAAGGGTAAATACAAAACCAATGGCTGTACTGTTTTGCCAATAAGATTTTTCAAAGTTAATAAATTCTTCTTTGGAAAAGACTTTAATATCTTGAGGCAATTTTGCCCGCATTTCTTGGACAATTTCTTTTACTTGTTCTTCGTTGTATCCTGGTTTAAGTTTGACTACGCCGACATCAATTAAGCCTTTTTTTCTTCTGGTAAAAATCCGCAAAAAATTCAATTCGCTGGTAACAAGATTGCCGTCAGCGCCAAAAGATGCTCCTAAATTAAATAATCCTTTGACCGTTATGCGGCGGCTTCCGACTTCTGTTTGAATGTTTTGGCCGGCTTTAAACATTTCAGGAACCGGCCCAAATTCTTTGCGTGAAGCTTCATCAAATAACACCACATCAGCCAGTTTAATTTTATCTATATTTTGGGTGACTCCGGGTAAATCAAATATCGGCGCAAGCGGATCAAACCCAATCACTAAAATGCTTCGAGTTGCCCGGTTAGTGGGGTTTTTCCACAACGTTAAATCTAAATAAAGGGGGCTTATTGATTGAACTTGGGGAAAGCTTAAAGCTTGAAATAATCGCCTTTCTGGAAAACTTTTCATGGCGATTAAAGCGGTTGATTGCGGACTAATTAAAAATACATCGCCATCAATTTGTTTATGCAAACGAATCGAACTGTCAAACAAAGCATCCCGAAATCCAAGCTGCATAAACATCAATAAATCAGCAAACCCAATGCCGGCAAGTGCTACCAGCAAGCGCATTTTTTCGCGGGAAAGTTGTAACCAAGCTAAGGGTATTTTCATAAATTATGTCATTTTAAATTGTAATTTTGACTTCGACTTGCATATTAGTTAAACCGGCCACTTTTTGACTTGATTCGGCGTCTAAGCGAATTTTAACTTCTACTACCCTAGCATCAACATCAGCAGCGGGGTCAGTATCTAAGACATCTTTTTTGCCAATTTTTAAGCCAACTTCCTCAACAGTTCCTTGCAATTCTTGTTTGATTGCTCCGCTGGAAATAGTGGCTCGTTGACCGAGTTTCACTTTACTGATATCGCTTTCATAAATCTCTGCAACAACAAACATTTGATTTGTGTTTCCAATTTCCGCAATGCCATCATTGCCGATAACTTCTCCGGGCCGACTGTGAATTTTTAAAACTTGTCCGTTAATGGGAGATTTAATATAAGATTGGTCTAAATCTGCTTGGGCTTTTTCAACAGTCGCCGCCGCACTATTAACCTCGGCTTGAGCGCTTTCTATATCCACCGGCCTGATTTCGGCAATGCGAGCTAACGTTGCTTTAGCTTCATCTATTTGCCTTTGCAAAGTTGATTCTGTTTTACTCAAATTTGCTTCCGCTTCTTTGATTTGCTGTTCCAAAGTTTCTACGGTTTGGCGACGAGTAGCCGTTGTTTCGTTAATTTGTTCATTGCCGGTGCTTTCCAGCTTTTGCAGTGTTGCTTTTTCTTCAATTAATTGCTCTTTACTGATAGCAATAATTTTATTAAGGTTCGCTTGTTCTTCTTTCAGTTGTTGTTGAGTTGTTTCTAAAGTTAAACGCTTACTATCCAAAAGCGAAATTGAAATCACCCCATCGCGGTAAAGTTGCAAGTTGCGATTATATTCAGATTCAGCATTATTAACTTGCGATTGAATGCGGTTAATAGTTGCTTCTTGCGCTGCTATTTCTCCTTTTAGCTGTGCTTCTAACCGGCTAATTCTGGCTGCTTGAGATTGGGTATTGCCTTTAACTTCGGCTTCCAGACGAGCAATTGTTGCTTGGAGAGTATCTTTTTCGCCTTGCAATTGAGCTTTTAACCGGGCAATTGTTGCATTTTGACTTTCTATTTCGCCAATTAATTGCGCTTCTAAACGAGCGATAGTAGCTTTTTGAGCATCTATTTCACCTAATTTTGCACCGGCTTGAACTTGTGACAATTTTGCCTGTGCAACTTTCACTTGTTTTTCTGCTTGTTCAACAGAAGCGGCTCGCTGGGTGCGGCTATCGAGAATTGCAATAATATCACCAATTTTAACAGTAGCGCCTTGTTGCACCAATAACTCTTTAATTCTTGTGC
Source organism: Ancylothrix sp. D3o (assembly GCF_025370775.1). NCBI lineage: Bacteria > Bacillati > Cyanobacteriota > Cyanophyceae > Oscillatoriales > Microcoleaceae > Ancylothrix > Ancylothrix sp. D3o. The sequence continues at coordinate 43,119 of NZ_JAMXEX010000013.1, forward strand.
CTTCCAGCGAAGAAGGCGCAGAAAGTTTAATTACTTCGCCTAATGGTTCTAGCCGGCCTAACGCTGTTACTGCTAGGGGTGCTGTTGGAACGGTGGCCGGTGTTTGTTCCGTTTTAGATGCTTTAGTAGCAGAAAGTTGAGAAAAACCCACAATCGCGGCAATAATTGAAGCTATAGTAACAGCACCAATTAGCCACAAGCCGGTAGGCTTTATCAAAGGTTTATCTTTGATGGGGGATTCTTGAGCCATAGTATTTTAGATTTTCGATTTTTGTTGAGAATTCTTTGGGGATGGCGAGTCAACGGTGAAATATCAATTTTTACTGTGCGGGGGATCGATAAACTTTTCTGCCATTTATTATATCAGAAACCTTGAAAAAAGTTAGCAAATAAACCTGATATTTAAGGTTTTTTGGTAAAAAAGATAGGAAGGGACACTTTCGCCGGTTTTGAGAAAAGGGGTGAGGCGATGGGAGGGTAGAATTTAAAGAGGATATTTAAGGCTATTTGTTGTCAGGTATGACAAATAGTGCCGGTGTATCCCCTGCGTTTAATTGTTATTCTGGAATATCAAATAAAACGTTGGTCATGTAATAATTTGCCCACTCAACCCCAAAAGCTTTTTCGAGAACGCGGCGAGTTTTATCATTTTTTTGTTGTTTTGTGCAATAGTTAAGTTGACCGGCAATAACCTCTTGATGTTGTTCGCCAGACACAGGAGAAAGAGAAATAGCTTGCTGACAATGAACTCCTAAAAAAGATTCAACCCGGTTAACAAAATGACTTTCTTCATCAGAATTAGCGGGGCGAATAAACAGACAAAAAGAAGAAAAAATATCCCCCCAAGCTGGTAACTCACGAACTTGAGAAAAATCAACAGCAGGAAGAGAGTTTAAAGAATTAACATAGCCGGTGGGTAAAGAACCATCGAAACTAACAGGAGATAAATCAACAATTGCCGCACTAATTTGGCCGCGTCCGCCTACCAAATCGGTACCAAACATCGGCAAAGCATAATTAGAACGGGGAAACATAACACAGTGGAGAATATCTAAAGTTGTACCAACCCGTGCGAGTTCCAAATGAAGTTTACGAAATTGAGGAGTTTGATAACAGCGATTTTCAATGGTTAATTTTTCGCCTTCCAGCCGGCCCTCAACATAACCCAAATCTTCTGGGAGGGGATAAGGGGAAAGGTCGAGATAACGCTGCCAAACAGCCTCAATGCGGTTGGCTAAATCGCGGATCATCGGATGCTGCTGTTCGCGCAGAGAGGCTGTGGTGCTATTGGACATGAACATGACCCCATTGCAGGTGTAGACGATCCTTAATCTTACCTGTGATGGGGGGTATTGTTTTGAAGGGGAGGACACAGAGGCATACAGAGAGGAAAGACCCCTCTGTGACTCTAATAGCCTAACTCTGCGTCCGGGGAGTCAAGAAAAATCTCTACTCTTGAGGTAGGGCACTTTTGAGTGCACCAGCAGTTTTTTGGCGGTCAAGCTTAAACATCAAGACACCAAGGGGAGGGAGACAGACATCAAGCGAATAGGGCCGGTTGTGACTCCACCATTCATCAGACCACTTACCGCCATAGTTGCCCATATTGCTACCGCCATATTTACCAGAATCGGTGTTAAATAGTTCGATATAAAAACCGTGATCCGGCACACCGACGCGATAGTGGCTGTGGGGTTGGGGAGTGAAATTGCAGACAGTAACGATGTATTCATCAGAGCCTTTAGCGCGGCGGATGAAAGAGACAACACTGTGCCGGTTATCGCTACAATCGATCCACTCAAAACCAGGTTGGTCAAAGTCTTGGGTATAGAGGGCCGGTTCTGAGCGATAGAGGCCGTTGAGTTCGCTCATAAACAGTTTGAGCGACTGGTGAGCCGGGTGTTGCAAGAGGTGCCATTCAAGGTCTGACCAAACATTCCACTCGCTCCATTGGCCAAACTCCATACTCATAAAGAGGGTTTTCTTGCCTGGGTGAGCGTACATATAGCTCAGCAAAGCGCGGACGTTGGCGAATTTTTGCCATTCATCACCAGGCATTTTGCCAATGAGGGGGCTTTTGCCGTGTACGACTTCATCGTGGGAGAGGGCCAGCATGAAGTTTTCGCTGTGGTTGTACCACATACTAAAGGTGATGTTGGTTTGGTGGAACTGGCGGAACCAGGGGTCGAGGTGGAAGTAGTCGAGCATATCGTGCATCCAGCCCATGTTCCATTTGAGGTTGAAACCAAGACCACCGACGTAGGTGGGCCAGGAAACCATTGGCCAGGAAGTTGATTCTTCGGCGATGCAGAGGATGCCGGGGAAGTAGCTAAAGAGGAGGTGGTTAACTTGGCGGAGGAAGTCGGCGCCTTCGATGTATTCGCAGCCGCCGTAGTCGTTGGCGATCCATTCGCCGTCGGGCCGGCAATAATTGCGGTAAATGATGGCGGCGACGGCATCAACGCGGAAGCCGTCGATGTGGTATTTGTCGAACCAGAATAGGGCGTTGGCTACGAGGAAGTTGCGGACTTCGTTGCGTCCGTAGTTGAAGACGAGGGTTCCCCAGCCTTTGTGTTCGCCAATGCGGGGGTCTGCGTGTTCGTAGAGGTGGGTGCCGTCAAAGAAGGCGAGGCCGTGTCCGTCTTTGGGGAAGTGGCCGGGTACCCAGTCTACGATGACGCCGATGCCGTTGAGGTGGCATTGATCGACGAAGTACATGAAGTCTTCGGGGGTGCCGAAGCGGGAGGTGGGAGCGTAGAAGCCGGTGACTTGGTAGCCCCAGGAACCGTCGAAGGGGTGTTCGGCTACCGGCAGCATTTCGATGTGGGTAAAGCCGAGTTCTTTGACGTAGGGGATGAGTTTGGCTGCGAGTTCTCGGTAGGTGAGAAAGCGGGCGCCGGGGCGGAGTTCGGAGGTGATGACGACGGGTTCTTCTTTGCCGTCTGGGCCTAGTTTTGAGGGTTCGGCGGAGCTTGCGTGCAGCCAGGAGCCTAGATGGCATTCGTAGACGGCGATGGGTTGTTTGAGGGGGTCTGTGTGCCGCCTGGTTTCCATCCAGTTGTCGTCGTTCCAGGTGTAGGTGTCGAGTTGGGTGACGATGCTGGCGGTTTTGGGCCGGACTTCTTGCTGGAAGCCGTAGGGGTCGCTTTTTTCGTAGATGTGGCCGTCCCAGTTTTTGATTTCGTATTTGTAGTGTTCACCGGCTCCAATGTCGGGGATGAAGAGTTCCCAGATGGCGTTGTAGCGTTTTGCCATTTGGTGTTTGCGTCCGTCCCAGTGGTTGAAGTCGCCGAGGAGTGAGACGTTGCGGGCGTTGGGTGCCCATACGGCGAAGTAAACTCCTTTTACGCCGTTGACTTCGGTGAGGTGGGCTCCGAGTTTTTCGTAGATGCGGTGGTGGTTGCCTTCGGTGAAGAGGTGGTAGTCAAATTCTGTGAGTTTGGCATCGCGGAAGGCGTAGGGGTCGTATATGACGCGCTCGTGTTCTCCTTCTTTGATGCGTAGTTGGTAGTTGGCGAGTTCGGGGGTTTCGATGATGCACTCAAAGAAGTGGGGATCTTGTACGGACTGCATCGGGTATTCTTTTCGCTCTTGGGGCAGTAAGACCCAGGCGGCTTGGGCGTTGGGTAGGTAGGCTCTCACGGCCCACCGGCTGCTTTTGCCATTCTGCTCAAGAAGATGGGGGCCAAGTACCTCGAAGGGGTCGTGGTGTTGGTTCCATACGATGCGGTTGATTTGATCCGGAGCGATGGTCATTGACATATTTTACCTAATATGCTATACGGTTTGGTCTGGGAACGGGTGGAGTTTGTTCTGCCGTTCACTTTACCAGTGAGGGGGTGAGTTCTTGTAGCGGTTGTTACCGAGCAGGCCGGTGTCAATGGCTACTTTTTAAATTTAAACAAGTTTAACGATTTGTTATAAACCTTAACAAGATACTATCAAACTCTCTTATTTTTGAGAAAAAAAATTTACCCCTCTGGGCGGAGGGGTTTTTGGGGGGGCGTGGGGGCACAAGCCGTAGGTTGGGTTGAGTGAGCGAAACCCAACATTCCCGCGTTGGGTTTCGCTCACTCAACCCAACCTACGGTTTTAATTCAGTAGTAAGGCGACGGGGAAGTGTTGTAAGGTTTGGCTAATTAAGAGGTTTCCGTTGGCTTGAATTTGTTGGCCGGTGAGGGTGTTTTGGAAGCTGGCCGGCATTCCATCGGGAAGTTGAATTTGGGTGTCTTTCCAAATGTCTCCGAGGGGGTTTTCTGTGGGTTGGATGAGGGAGGTTAAAAAGCGGGGGGCGATGATGATTGCTGTTTTGTTTTCATGCAGTCGGGCGTAGGCGATAATGTGGTCTTTGTGGGTGCCGGTGATTTCGAGGGGTTTGTAGTCTCCGTTGAGGAAAAGTTCGGGGTTTTGTTTGCGGGTTTCTAGGAGTTTGTGAACGAGATACATTTTGATTTTGGCGTTGCCTTTTTCTGCTAGGAGTTCTTCTAGCAGTTGCAGGTTATTGCTTTGGGTTTTTTGTTTGATTTCTGCTAGATATTCGATGCGTTGTTGGAAGTTGACGGGCCGACGGTTGTCGGGATCAACGTGGGAGAGATCCCATAGTTCGGTTCCTTGATAAAAGTCTGGAACTCCGGGGGAGGTGGCTTTTAATAAGGTTTGGGCGAGGGAGTTATAAATGCCATATTCGGCGATTTTCTTTTGGAAGGGTAGGAATTGTTGGATGAATTCTTCGGAGGTTAAGGCGGTGTCTACAAATTTCATGTAGCCATCTTCGTATTCGCTGTCTGGTCGTAACCAGGCGGTGTGTACTTTCGCTTCTTTGACGGCTTTGATGACGTAGTTTTTCATGCGTTCTATGTAGTCTTCGTCTACTTTGCCGTCGAAGGGAAATGTACCGACAAGGGTTTGATAAAAGAAGTATTCGTCGTTGGTTTCGGGGACAATTCGTCGTTTGAGTTTGGTTTTGTTTTGGCGGTTTATTTGACTCCAGGTTTTGATTTGTTCTTCCCATTCTTCGGGAATTTCTGAGAGGATGTTGATGCGGGCACGGACGTCTTCGCCTCGTTTTGTGTCGTGGGTGGCGGTGGCGTTTTGGGCGTGGGGCCAGTTTTTGCAGCGGTCGATGTTAAAGTTGTGATATTCTTCGAGGCTGAGCCCAAAGTGGTTGGGGGCACCACCTACTTCGTTGAGGGAAAGTAAGCGGTTATAGACGTATAAAAGGGTGTCTTCGATGCCTTTTGCCATGAGGGGGCCGGTGAGTTGTTGTATCCTCATTGCAAAGTATAGTCGTTGGTCTTTTTGTTCTTGGGTTAGGTTTTCTTCGTATTCGAGAAGAAGTAGTTTTTCGATGAAGTTTAGTTCGTTGATGAGTTGGGGAATTAGTTCTTTGGCTTTTTCGATTGTTTCGATGATGTAGCTGCGATCTTCGTCTTTGATGCCGTTTTCGTCGATGTAGGTTCGGTAAACGGGGAAGATTTTTAAAACTTCGACTAAGGCGCGTTTTAAGCCGTAAACTGTGAAGTCTCGCCCGTAGCGGGATTGTTCTGCTATGCCTTTGAGAATTTTTGCAAGGTTGTCGGCGTCACCGGCCAGGTTTTTGTCGAGGATTAGTCCTTTTTTGTCGAGGTAAAGTTGTTCGTAGGGGGTGTATTGTCGGGTGAAACGGCTGTAAATTTCGCTTAATTTTTCTTCGTTTTGTTGTTGGCAAAAGATGCCGTTGACGATGTTGAGATAGTCGTAGCCGCTTGTGCCTTGCACCGGCCATTCTGAGGGGAGGTTTTCGTTGGGTTCGAGGATTTTTTCAACGGTGGTGTAGACGTCGCCGTTTTTTTCGCGGAGGCGTTGCAAATATTGTAGGGGGTTATATAGTCCGTCGATGTGGTCTATTCGTAGGCCGGTGAATTTTCCGTGTGCAACAAGTTGGGAAATTAAGGCGTGACTTCTGTAGAATACTTTGGGGTTTTCTACTCGTACTGATATGAGTTCGTTAACGGTGAAAAACCGGCGATAGTTGATTTCTTCTGCGCCGACTTTCCAAAATGATAGCCGGTAGAATTGATCGCTTAGTAAGTCATCAAGGAGGTTAAAGCTTTCGGGGTTTCCTGGTTCTCCGTTGAAGAGTTTAATATTTTCATCGATGAAGTTTTGAATTTCTGGTTGATTTTGATAGAGATCCCAGAGTAAGGATTTCACGAAGGTTACTTGATCATATCGTTCTCGGCCTTTGGATTCTGTGGGGATGTTTTTAATCATGTACAGAATGCCTAAAAGTTTCACAAAGTCTGGGTGTTTTCTGCCAATACTTTTGCCGAGTTTGCCGAGGTTTTGGGTGAGAAGTTTGGTGTAAGATTCGCTGCGAATGGGGAAGCGTTGACCGAAGTAATTGACACTGAGGCCGGTTTCGTCGTATTGCAGTTGGAGTTCGCCGTTTTCGAGGGCTGCGCTATAAAAGTTTCCTAATAATGGGGCGAGTAATCCTTCTTTGATTTCGCCATAGGGTGCGTTCCAGGTAATATCAAAGTAGTCAAAATAATCGGAGTCGGAACCGTGTTCGAGGATGTCCATTAAAAGGAGGTTGTCGGGGTTATAAGCCATGTGGTTTGGCACGATGTCTTGTAACCATCCCATGTTTTTACTTTGCAGTTGGCTGACGAGTTCTTCAAAGTCTTCTTGGGTTCCGAGTTCGGGGTTTATTTGATTGGGATCTACAACATCATAGCCGTGTGTGCTACCGGCTGTTGCTTTGAATATTGGGGAGGCGTAAAGGTCTGTGATTCCGAGTTCTTCAAGGTAGGAAATGATTTTTTTGGCTTCGTTAAAGTTGAAGCCTTTGTGGAATTGAATGCGATAGGTTGATGTTGGAATTCTCATGGTTTTTTTAGGTGTGATGGATTTTTGAACCGCAGATGTTAGGCGTAGCCGGCACTTCGTGCGTACGCAGATTAACGCAGATGGCTTATCGGTTTTGGCATAGATAAAGGGGTTTTGGATAAGTTCTTAACCTATCCTATTTATCCGCGTTTATCTGCGTTTATCTGCGGTTAAATAATTCTTTCTAAGATTAGCTGAGTTGGTACACTGCAAAACTTTGAGGTTTGATGGTGAGTTGTTTTCCGCTTTCTATTGTTTCGGGTAAACGACTACCGCTACCTAGCCATTTTTCCTCGCTGGAATCGAGGATTTTTTGCCATTTGCCGGTGGGAATTTGGGCGGTAAAATGGCTTTCGTTTTGGTTGAAGTTCATTATGGCAAAGATTTGGTTATTGTCTGCCCACCGGCGCAGGAAGATGATTTTTTCTTCTTCGAGACTCCAAACATCTAAACTGTTTTTATCGAGTTTTTTGATGGCGGGTATGGTACGCCGCATTTCGATGAGTTTTTGATGCCATTCCCAGAGGGTTTTGTGTTTTCCTTGTTGTTTTAGTTGCCAGTTAAGTTTGCACTTGTTGAAGGTTTCTTCACCTTGGGGGTCTTGGTATTCTCCTCGCCCTTCAAAGTGTTTGAATTCTTCTTTTTTGTCTTGGCGTACCATTTCGATTAGTTGGGCGTCGCTGTGACTGATGAAGTAGTAGAAGGGGGCGGGTTCTCCGTATTCTTCTCCCATGAATATAAAGGGAAGAAAGGGGGAAATGAAGACGGCACCGGCTGCGAGTTTTAAGGCTTCAAAGTTGATTGTTGTTGATAGTCTATCGCCGTTTATTCGGTTGCCTATTTGGTCGTGGGTTTGGGCAAATACGACGAATTGTTGGGCCGGTTGATCTTTGGAGGCGTTGCCGTGTTTTCTGTGCCGGTGGGGGGCATATTGGCCGGTGAATACGAAGCTTTCTCGAAAGGATTTTTCGAGGTGTTCGCATTTGCCATAGTCTTGATAGTAGCGGTCGTTTTCGCCGGTTAATAGGGCGTGTAATGCGTGGTGAAAGTCATCGCACCATTGGGCATCTAAGCCGAAACCTCCGAGTTCTTTGGGGCGCAAAATTTTGACGTCGTTTAGGTCGCTTTCTGCTATTAAGTACAGTTTTCTTCCTAGTTCTTCTCCTAAGATGGCAACGTGATCTGAGAGTTCTTGAAGGAATGGTCTAGCGCCTACTTCAAAGATGGCTTGGATGGCATCTAGTCGCAGTCCGTCGATGTGAAAGTCTCTGAGCCAATATAAGGCGTTTTCTAGGAAATATTCGCGGACTCCATCGCTATAATGGTCGTCAAAGTTGAGGGCTTCTCCCCAAATTGGCCGGTATTTGTTTGTAAAGTAGGGGCCGTATTCTGGCAGATAGTTTCCTTCGGGCCCAAGGTGGTTATATACGACGTCTAAAATAACTGATATGCCGTGTTGATGGCAGGCATCTACGAATTTTTTGAGGCCGTCTGGCCCGCCATAAGTGTTTTGAACTGCGTAGGGAAATACGCCGTCGTAGCCCCAATTTCTGTTCCCAGGAAATTGGGCTACTGGCATGATTTCTATGGCGTTTATTCCAAGCTCTTTTAGGTTTTTTAGATGCGGGATTGCTGCTTCAAAGGTTCCTTCTTTTGTGAATGTTCCTATGTGCAGCTCATAGATGATCATTTCTTGAATGGGGACACCGGCCCAGTTTTGCTCTTTCCATTCATAGCTGTTGGGATCGATGATTTGGGAGGGGCCATGTACGCCTTCGGGTTGATAATAGGAGGCGGGATCAGGGAGGTTTTTGTTTGCTTCTAGTTGATAATAATATTGTGTGCCTGGTTTTATTCCTTGGACTGTTGCTTTCCAAAATCCCTCGATTTCGTCTTCTTTTTTCATGGGGATTAGACGTTCTTCGGGGGTGATTATTTTGAGGGCTACTTCTTTTAATAAGGGCGCCCAAACTGTAAATTCACAGGTTTCGTTGCCAGTATAATATGCGCCAAGTTTCACGTTTTTTTGGCTCCTTGGGTGTGTTTATTTTTATGATTACGGGCGAATAGAGTCTGGTTTATTTCCTATTTATTAGGATATATTTTGGCAAGGTGGGAGGTAACTATCTTTAGGTATATTTCGGTTGATGTTTCGGAAGAGGGAGCACAGATGCGCTGGGGAGGGGAGATTTTTGGGATGGGGGTAAGGGGACAGGTTTGTGTTGAAGGTTTGGGGGGAGACGTGCTAATTTAAGTAGTTGCTCTGGTTTGGAGCGAAATGTTGTTTCGTTTAGTTGTTTTTTGGATGTTTTATGGCCGGTCATAGTAAGTGGGCAAATATTAAGCGTCAAAAGGCGAGAGTTGATGCGGTGAAGGGTAAGGTTTTTACGAAGATTTCGCGGGAAATTATTGTTGCGGCGCGTTCGGGTATTCCAGATCCGGCGGGTAATTTTCAGTTGCGAACGGCTATTGAAAAGGCGAAGGCTGCGGGAATTCCTAATGAGAATATTGAGCGGGCTATTGCTAAGGGTGCGGGTAAGTTTGGTGCGGATGGTAATAGTTTGGAGGCGATTCGTTATGAGGGTTATGGTGCTGGGGGTGTGGCGGTTATTGTTGAGGCTTTGACGGATAATCGTAATCGCACTGCGGCTGATTTACGGGTGGCTTTTAGTAAGAATGGTGGGAATTTGGGGGAGACTGGTTGTGTGAGTTGGATGTTTACTCAAAAGGGTGTGGTGACGGTTTGTGGGCCGGTGGATGAGGATAAGTTATTGGAGGTTTGTTTGGAGGCTGGGGCTGATTCTTATGAGTTAATTGAGGGCAATGAGGAGGATGATCCTCTTGATGCTGAGGTGTTTACGGATGTGACGAATTTGGAAGGATGTAGTCAGGTTTTGAAGGCTGCCGGTTTTAAGGTTAAGGGGGCTGAGTTTCGCTGGATTTCTAATAATTATGTTGAGGTTAATGAGGCGGATCAGTCGCGTTTGTTGTTGCGTTTGATGGATGCTTTGGATGATTTGGATGATGTGCAGAATGTGACGGCTAATTTTGATATGGCTGATGATTTGGTGTTTGCGCCGGTGGGTTAGTTTTTTCGTTTAGGTAATGATTGAGGCTGTGTGGGTGTGCCGGTGAAAAAATATGGATTATTCTTCATCTTCCGCCGGCACCACTTTTTCAATTTCCGCAATTAAGGCGGGTAAATTATTTTGCACGACTTGCCACACTACTTCTAAATCAACTTTATCATATTCGTGGACGATAAAGTTACGCATTCCAATGATTTGAGTCCAGGGAATTTGACTAAGTGACAGCCGCGTTTGTTCAGAAATTCGTCGTCCAGCTTCCCCGACAATTTCTATTCTGCGAATTACTGCATCTTGCACTAATCGGTTTTCAAAAAACTCTGTTTTCGTTTTTCCGGACACATACATTAAAGCTTGTTTTGCAGACATTAAAATATCCACAAGTGAATGTAAATCACGCTCTAACATAAATGAGCTCCGCAGAATTTAAAATTGCTTTGCGTCGTAAATAATTTAAGCTGTTTTCAATTGCTCTCTTGCTCACTAAGTCTACATCACGCCCAAATAGGGATTTTAATTCTTCTTCCATTTCATCTAAATCGCTGAAAGTAGTACCGGCATCAGGGGCCCATTTCACCAAGATGTCTATATCGCTATCAGGCCGAAAATCATCCCGCAAAACTGACCCAAATAAGGAAAATTCTATGACTTTCCACCGTTGACAAAAATCTGCTATTTTATCCATTGGGAGGTCAATATTTTTTACTTTCATATCTCACCTCAATCACTGTTTTATCTTAGCAAAAAAAATGGCTGAATAAGCATGGCAATAAGAACCAGAAAAACGAGTGAACTCCCACCTACACACACGAAACCCGCCTTCCCCGACTAAGAAAAGCGGTTTTAGGCAGAATTTTGATGTCACCGGCCATTTCATCCCCCTACCCCCACATCCCAACTTGCGGCACAATATTAATTAAGAAATGTAAATAACCCTTAACTTGACAAAACTGCTTAAATATGGTAATGAACGCGCAAAACCAAACACCGGCCTTTGATTATGATATCGCTATTGTGGGTGGGGGGATTGCCGGTGCCACTCTGGCCGCCTGCTTGAACAATTCTGGCCTAAAAGTTGCTTTGATTGAAGCGCAATCTCAAGAAGCAGCAGCCTCAAAACAACAGGTTTATGCTATTACTTTACTGTCGGGAGAGATTTTTAAAGGCATAGGAATTTGGGAGAAAATTAGGGAGAAAATTGCCGGCTTTTCGGAAATTAATTTATCGGATACCGGCAAAGTTGGGGCGCTTTTTTATCCTGGTGATTTAAAGCGAGAAGAAGTTGGCTATGCCGGTGAACATTCGGCGATTTTGCCGGTTTTGCAGGAGTTTATAAACACTTGTTCTAATGTTAGTTGGTTTTGTCCGGCACAGGTGGCCGGTGTTTCTTATTATGGCGATTTTGCGGAAATTGAACTGTTAGAAAATTCCCAATCTAAACGCATTAAAACTCGTCTTGTTGTGGCTGCTGATGGTGCGCGTTCTCCCATCCGCGAGGCGGCGGGTATTCGTACTAACGGTTGGAAGTATTGGCAATCTTGTATTACGACGAGAATTAAACCGGAAAAAGCGCATAAAAATGTTGCTTATGAGCGGTTTTGGCCGAGTGGGCCCTTTGCAATTTTGCCTTTACCAAATAATCGTTGTAATATTGTTTGGACTGCACCTCATGCGGAAGCAAAGGCGATGATGGAACTTAGCGATGAGGGGTTTTTGGCTGAGCTAAAACAGCGTTATGGTGAGCAAATGGGGAATATTGAATTGGAGGGAGAACGACGTATTTTTAATGTGCAATTAATGCAGTCTGAATGTTATGTTTTGCCGAGGTTGGCGTTAATTGGAGATGCGGCGCATTGTTGTCATCCTGTGGGGGGTCAGGGTTTAAATATGGGTATTAGAGATGCGGCGGCGTTGGCTGAGGTTTTGAGAAAAGCGCATCAAAAGGGTGAGGATATTGGGGCGTTGAAGGTGTTAAAAAAATATGAGGGTTGGCGAAAGTTTGAAAATTTGGTGATTTTAGGGTTTACTGATTTGTTGGATCGGATGTTTTCTAATAAGTTTATGCCGTTGGTTTTGCTTCGTCAGTTGGGTTTGTGGGTGTTGAGAAAGGTGGGGCCGGTGAAAGTTTTAGCCCTACGTTTAATGACCGGCCTGTTAGGAAGAATGCCTGAAGTTGCTCAACGCTGAGGATAGTTTGGGGTTATTGTTGGCATAACCCACCCTACTTTTTGGGGTTTTGGTTTGGTTTGTGGGGTGGGTTTGTTGAGCAAAGTTTGGTAGGCAAAAAACAGCAAAATAGCACCTATCACTATTCCTCCCATCGTGAAAAATAAGGTTTTATTTTGTTTTGGTGGGGGCGGAATTAAGCTAGATTCGCTGTTTGTTTCGGGGGGAGTTTCGGGAGGAGAAGAAATCACCGGCCACTGCAAGGGTTCTGCTAGGGGATTTGCCGAAATAAATGGCAACCAACTTGCCCCAGGATAGTTTTTTTCTAAGTTGGACGCTTCTCGCAATTTTGCTTTAGCTTTTGTCATGGCGCGGTCTAAGGAATTTCCTTGTGAAAATTCTTGTAAAAACTTTTTTAAAAATTTCTGGGCTACCATATCTGGAACGGGTTCTCGCCAAACTATCACCTGGGGGATGTTCATTTGTTCGAGTTTTTTTGCTAATCCCAAACCATCACAAGAGTTAAATATTGCTAGTTTTAAACCTTTTTCTGCTGCTTCTTTTAAGGATTCTTCTATTTCGCTAATTTCTATGCGTTCTTCTTGGTTGATATAAAGGTAGCCAGTTTCTCCGGCTTTTTTGCTCCAACTGTGACCGGCAAAAAATAAAATATCCCATTTTTCATGCCACAGTTTTTCAAATTCTTTGCGTTTGGGTTCCGGGCAAAATTTCACTTCAGCACCCGGTAATTGGTTTAAAATTTCCAGATCGTGGTTTATATCAATATTTTTACGGTTGCCCAAAATTGCTAAAATTTTGAGTTTTTCTGTGGTGACAGTTTTGGCAGGACGTTGGTAGCGGCGTGGCCCAATTGTCACTCCTGCTTTTTTATAGCGCGACAAAAGATCCCAGGTATCCCAAGGCATTTTTCGCAGCAAATCGTTATCAGTTAAAACCATGACCCTCACTTCTTCATCGGGCTGTAAGTTAGTTCTCAATTCATACTGAAGTTCCCGAAATTGGTCACAATTTAACCACTCTCGGAAACTCATAACCAACTCATCAAATGATTCTTTGCATTCTTCTTGAATTTGGCTAATGGTTTTAGTCCGTGTTCCGCCTACTATAATGCCTCGGTGGCGTCCTTCTAAACTGCGGTATCTTTCTTGCCATTTATTATAGTTTTCTCGTAGTTCTGGTGCAGCGCGAAGTTTGCCGTTTGCAGCTATTGTTGTGCCATCATCATCATCATCATCAGAGTTTGTTTTAAGGCGGCTTACTCCTTTGATTCGCAGCGAAACAGCGAATTCTTTATCAAAATCGGCATAGTCTATAGATAAAATGCACACTTTCGCCATTGTTGTATCCCCCAAGCCCCAACGTAATTAAACTTCAAAAGTTTCGGTGATGCTTTGATCTCCCGCAGTTATAATAACACAGAATTGATCGCCTGGTTGATCCGTTGTTAAATTTATTTCGATAAATAATGTTTCTCTACCGGCTTCTTCTTCTTGCATAGTTTCTTGTTGTTCATTTTGCACAATGAGTTTCACATTTGGTTGCAAGCAAAGTTCCCCCGGTGCCGGTTGTAGTTGCAAACAAATGTCAGTTTTTCCTTCTTCTTTAGGAGTGACTGTCATTACTAACCGGACTGTCGGTAACACTTCATTTCGCCAATCGGTTGCATATACTTTTTGGGCGGTAATTGATTCTTTGGCAGCCCAATATGTCTCCTCTAAACTCTGCCAACCGGCCTCCAAAACTCCCTCCAACCACCGGCCCAAATTCACCACCGGCTTTATCACATTTTCCATCCCCATTCGCTTTTGATAAAGCTTTTCTCTCCAAGCTTCATTACTAATCAAAGCCACCCATTTTTCCACCGCTACCTCTGGTACTAAGCGCGGCGAATAAATTGCATTATTCCCTAACTTCTTCAGCAAAAATTCCGCCTCATTTTCGCTAACAATTTCCAATTCTTCTAGTTCTTCCCGCACATCCAAACCTGTTAGTAATTCCATCACCATTAAACTTTGGTTTAAAGCCGCCACTGGCAAGCTATAACTGCGATCCAGAGGATTATAAACCCCATCATTTTTTAACTTTCTGTGGGTAGCAAAACCGGCAATCTTCAACCAGCAATCTTGCTCATCGCTATCTAAATTAACTCCCACTGCCAAATAATAGTCTCCTACCCAGTTTGGGTTATCTACCCATTCTTGAGGCACTCTTAATTCAAAAATATCTAAATCATCGCTGGGAATTAAAATTAAACGCATTTCTCCTACATTAATTGCTGTCCCATTAAGCACTTCCCAAAGCGTTATTAAACTTTTAAGACTCGGCAAAACTAAAGGCTTAATAGCTGTTTTCTCTTCTCTCAGCCAGTCTTGTAACCATGCAACAAAAGTTTTTAAACAAACCGAATTAAGATACGCATTGTAGCGAGCAATGGGGTTAGAAAAGTTTTCTGTTTCTTTCCAGGCTGTTTCTTGGTCTTCCGGCGTAATTTGCGCTTCCATTTGCTCAAACATTTGTCTATTTTTAATCTTAAACATTTTTTGACTCTCCTTATTTATGTTCCCGAATTAAATTCAGAGTTTCTTGCAAAATAACTTCAATCTTGTTCGTGGCGATTTCGGATTTCCACGAGAACTTTAATTTTTGGCAGCTTTTCTTTACCAAATCTTTATAAACCATCCCCAACCAGACATCTACATAATTTTTAATCCAGTCATTGAGGGTGCAAATTAACTGCTTTTCTAAGTTGTGCTTTGCTTGTTTTAGTTTGGCTTGCACTTCTTCTAACGGTATTCCTTGCAGTTTTGCTATTTGTTCAACCGCAATTTTTTGACCATAACAAACTTGTAAAATCTGCTGAGATTCTGCTTCTAGCTTCTTGATTGCTTCCACCAATCCTGCTTGAATTAAATCAAAATGTTCGGGAGAACGGTATTTGTTAATTAGCCAACCATCAATATATTGCTTAACCCATTGATCCGCACCTGATATCTTCGTTAAAGTCTGCAAAAAGTTTTTGTGAATTGTGTCACGTCGGCGGCTTATACTCGACTGCTTGACTCCCAGAAACTTCTCCATTTCTTGCTGGGTTAACCCTATTCCATAATTTAACAACAAAAGTTTATGTTGTTCTGGTTTTAGGGTTTGCAATTTTTGCCAAAAAGCTGCTTGGGTTTCTTTAGATAACTGCGGAAAAGTTGGTTTTTTTTGTTCAGAGGGTGTCGGTGTTTCTTCCTCTTCCTCATTTGCGGGAATTGTAATACCGGCTTCCTCTAAATAATCCAGCGAAAGAGGAATTTTACGATAATTTTGCAAAGCTTCAATGCAGCTTTTCATCCAACTTTCTATATTTTTTCCCCTCACATTTAAACCGGCACTCACCTCATGCGGTGCAATTGGCAGCATTTTTTCAGCATTATAACATTGCGCCGCCGCTTCAAAATCTTGACTGTCCGGCTCTGGCCATTGTTGACCTTTTGGCCGGTTGGGATTTTTAACTTTGATGAGATAAACTTGCCGGAAATACTTTCGAGCAAACAAAAAACAAGCAATTTCTGCGCTGTCAAAGTTAGCTTTTGCTAACGCATCTTTTAGGTTTTCCTCGCCTTTTGTACAAAGCAACCGCCACCGCGAAAAGCGCCGCACTTTTGCTTCAGATTTAATTGTATTTATCAGCGCCTTTTGAACGTAGTTTGCCAGCGTTCCTTGCGAATTTTTGTAACTTTTCAACAGGCTAAATAACTTGTTAAAATCATAAACAAAAACCATCGCTATCCCGAAATAATCATCCCAAGAATGCTCAGGCGATTGAGAAAAAATTTCCTTAGCAGCATAATAACAATTGGTCTGAAAATAAGCCGCCAAATGTTCCATCGCTAGTTGATTTCGGTTGACCGGCTCCCAAATTTGCGGCTCACACCGGCCCGTCGCTATTTTCAGCCAAAACAAAGCAATTCCTTGCTCCTTATCAGCCAGCCGGCACAATTGCGATAACTCCTGTTCCTTTTTTTGATATAAATCAAAATTTCTTACTAAGTGAGGACGCTGTTTCCATACAATGCGAGAACAACCTATACCCGCCTCGAAAATAGAAGAAGTGCAGAATTTGTCTTGATTGGCCGGTCGCTGAGACAGTCTAGGGATATTAGACATTTTCGCTGATTCTCCGCAAATCACTCCAAGAGAAACCAAAAACACATTTTCATCAAATTTTATAGCCCAGGCATCTTGGCTGCCTTTAACTTTATTTAACGGCGATGTGTAAGAAAAACTTACCATGAATTAACCTCACAAGCTAAAAGATTTTTGCCACATTACTTTTACCCTTTGCAAAAGCAATAGATAGCATAAGCAAGACTTGCCTCCCCCTAGTCTACTCTCTTAATTAGCACCGGCCTTTCCAGATTATGCAGGTGGCTGAGACCAAATTGTAAAAAAAATCACAAAAAAGGGCAAAAAACGCCTCTAAATTTCATACCTCCCCATTTGTTTCTAACTTTCTATAAATGAAATCAGCCCCTAAAATTAGTATTTTTTGACAAAATTATAGTCTGCAAAAAACTATTTTATTCAGAAAAATTCCTATCAGCACAAGCACCATTACCCCTAAAATCTCCCTCTGAATAGCCATTTATAATTGCTTGCTGTTGAAGTTGCAGGATAGATTTTTGATAAAAGTGATTTTGAATATCTGAAAAATCAATTGCCATTTTTGATTAACTCCATAAAAAAATCTAGGTTGCAGAAAAACTGGTTTTTATATTAACTAAAGACAGATCACTTTCAGGATAAAGAAAAGACAAATGACAGATGTTATCGTCATCGGTAGTGGGATCGGTGGGTTATGTTGTGCCGCACTTTTGGC
The DNA here is from genome assembly GCF_025370775.1 of Ancylothrix sp. D3o. Lineage (NCBI taxonomy): Bacteria > Bacillati > Cyanobacteriota > Cyanophyceae > Oscillatoriales > Microcoleaceae > Ancylothrix > Ancylothrix sp. D3o. The sequence continues at coordinate 60,126 of NZ_JAMXEX010000013.1, forward strand.
ACGTTATGGCTTAAAAGTGATAGTATGTGAGAGCCATTCCGAGGCCGGTGGCGCCGCACATGGCTTTGAATACAAAGGCTTTAAGTTCGATTCCGGGCCATCGCTTTATTCTGGCTTGTCTTACAGTCCTTCTACTAACCCCCTCAAACAAGTTTTAGATGCCATTGGGGAAAGCGTACCCTGCCTCACCTATGATACTTGGGGCTGTTGTTTGCCAGAGGGAGACTTTGATACACAGGTAGGCGGTGAGCAGTTTTGTGAGATTTTAGCAAAATTCCGGGGTCAAGAAGCCGTTAGCGAGTGGCGCAACTTGCAAAAAGTGATGGAACCGCTCTCTCGTGCCGCCACGTCCATGCCACCACAAGCCTTAAGGTTTGATTTGGGAGCCATTTTCACCGTAGGCCGGTTTGCCCCCGCCCTATTACCACACCTCGCCAGTCTGCCAAAAATCACAGCACCATTCTCACAAATTATCGATGAAGTTGTTTCCGACTCTTTCATCTCCAATTGGCTGAACTTATTGTGCTTTCTACTTTCTGGACTGCCGGCATCAGGCACCAGCACCGCCGAAGTCGCCTTTATGTTCGCCGAATGGTATAAACCAGGCGTTGTGCTAGATTATCCCGTTGGTGGCAGCGCCGGCCTGGTTGATGCTTTAGTGAGAGGTTTGCAAAAACACGGCGGAGAATTGATGCTGAATACTCATGTGCAGCAAGTCTTGATCGAAGGAAACCGCGCTGTGGGAGTGCGTTTGCGTTCTGGCAAAGAACTCCGCGCCAAAAAAGCTGTCGTCTCTAACTGCTCAATTTGGGATACCCTGAAACTGTTGCCAGAAGGTGCATTGCCGAAGAATTTTCGCCAAAATCGGGAAAGTATGCCAGAGTGTGATAGTTTTATGCACCTGCATTTAGGCGTTGATAGTGCCGGTTTGCGATCCGATTTGGCTTGTCATTATATCGTTGTCAACGATTGGCAAAAAGGCATCACCGCGCCGCAGAATGTCGTTGTGGTATCGATTCCCTCAGTTCTTGATACATCGTTAGCACCGGCCGGTAAGCACGTCATCCATGTTTACACCCCCGGAAATGAGCCTTACAGCCTTTGGGAAGGCATGGATAGAAAAAGTGAAGCTTATGTGAGATTTAAGGAAGAACGCTCACAAGTGATGTGGCAAGCTTTGGAGCGAGTTATTCCTGATATTAAAGAACGTTGTGAGGTGACATTAACCGGCACTCCTCTCACCCATGAGCGGTTTTTACGTCGCCATCGCGGTTCTTACGGGCCGGCTATTGCGGCGGGCTCTGGTTTCTTTCCGGGGCCCCTGACTCCCCTCGATGGGTTACTTTGTTGTGGCGATTCCACTTTTCCAGGGATCGGACTGCCGGCGGTGGCGGCGTCGGGGGCTATTGCTGCGAATACTTTGGTGCCGGTGAGCAAGCATTTAGAACTTCTCAATTTTTCTTCGGTTGCTAACTGATTGGAAACCAACGCCGCCGGTTAAGAAAAGCCAATAATTTTTGAACCCCCGGAGGGGGTTTTCTTCCTTCGTGTAGCCACCGATTTTAATCGGTGGCGTTTTTAATCGGTGGCGTTTTTAACCGGCGGCGTTTTTAATCGGTGGCGTTTTTAACCGGCAGCGTTGGTTCCAGCTTAAAGTTTCAATTCCAAAGGCTCGCAAAATTCCTGAATTCCTTTTTTTACAACATACATCAACACCGGCGCCCCTAAAATCGCCGGACAAACACCTTTTTGTTGCAGAGAGTCCATCACTACTCCATATTTTCCATTTAAAAAATCCTCTCGCAAATTTTCCTCACAAATAGCCACGCGGCATCTTTTGGCAAAGCCATCTAACCACTCAGGGCCATCTGGCTGCTGACCTACTTCTATTGCTAAAACCAAGGCCGCATCTTCTAAATCTCCTTCACAATCTTCTATCACATCCAAAGCTTTTAAAGCTTGTTCATAGGCCGCTAATTGGGTTCGGAATTGAGCTATTTCTTCAAAAGTTACTTTTGTCATAGTTTTATATAAATAAAAGTCTTAGAAGCTTTGTTTTTTGAGAGCAAAACTTCTAACACTTTCGGAAAAATTAACGAGGGGTAGTAGGAGTTGATTGCGGTGCCGGTTCCGGTATCGGTGCCGGTGCAATTTGTCTTTGCCACAGTGTAATTTGTACTTGAGCCGCCGAATAAGTGCCGGCATAAGAAGGAATTTTGCGAGCAATTTCAATTGCCCCTTGCGGATCATAACTTGCCTGTTGTTGAGCAAGCGATAAAATTTGATCGCTCCACTGATTAATCATGCTATCGGCTTCTGAACGCAAGCGGCTACTATCAGAAACTTGATTTGCTGCACGAATAGCAGAAGCCAGCGTTTCCGGTGTTCCCATACCGGCATAACGATAAGCATCCTCAAGATTTTGCCGGCCACGAAGTTCCCCTTTCCAAGCTTGGATGGCATCTTGCGCTTCACCATACAAAGCACGTCCGCTGATAATTCTTTCCGCTCGGTTGATCGCATCGGAATATTGACCCATTGCCGCTAACTGACGGGCATTATCCATAATAGGCCGGTCTTGTTGTTCTTGGATTTGCCGGTTCCATTCATCAATTTTTGCTTGCGCTTCCTCATAAAGCGCTCTACCACTGCCTATTTTTCGGGCTTGGCTAATAGCAGCGTCTAAAGACTCAGGACGACCACCCCGCGCTAATTGATTTGCTATATCCAAAATAGGCCGGTCTTGTTGTTCTTGAATTTGCCGGCTCCACTGGTCGATTTTTTCTTGCGCCGCCCCATAAAGCGCCCGATTTCTGCCAATAATTCCCGCTTGATTAATAGCAGCTTGCAGCGAATTTACATCCCCAGATCGGGCTAACATTTCTGCTCTTTCTAAATAAGGCCGGTCTTCTTGGGTTTCAATTTCTCCTCGCCAACGGTCGATTTCTGATTGCGCTTCCTCCCAGCGAGGTTTAGAGCGATCAATTTGTTCGGCTTGCGAAATTGCGGCTTTTAAATCATTAACACTGCCGGTGCGAGCCAAAGAGCGAGCTTTTTCTAAATACCCTAAATTTTGGATGCTGTCTTGCCACTCAGTAATCAAGCGTTTGGCTTTGCTATAAAGAGGCCGATTTGGGGCAATTTTTTGAGCCGCTGCTATGGCAGATTCTAAACCGCTGACGCTATCTTGCCAGGTTAAAGATTGGGCTCTGGCTAACTCAATAAAATCGGCAACTTCTTCTTTTAGTTTCGCTTCTTCTGGAATTTGACGGGCAATTTCAACCGCTGCCGATAAGTCGCGTTTTTCTAGGCTTTCCTCTGCCAAATCCATCATTTTTTGACTAAATTCTTTGATGGCTTCGCGGGATTTTTCATAAACGCGACTGTTTTTCTCGATGCTTTGAGCAACTTTAATTGCTTCGAGGAGTTTTTCTAAACCCCCTTGATCTGCAAGGCTATAAGCTTTGCCAAGTTTGCTGCCATCTTCGCGGGCAACTTTCATTATGTTGGTGATTTCTTCGTACTTTACCGTTGCCCAGTATTGGTTTTCAATATCCAGCAATTGTACAGCTTCTCGGAAGGCTTGCGGCCAGTTTTGTTTCCGCAGTTCGGCTTCTGCTTTGTTATAAATTTCCTCAGCTTTTGACCAGATAGACTGCCAATTATTTATGCGTTCTTCTACGAGGCTATAAACCGGCACATTGGCAGGAATTTTGCGTGCCATTCCAATAGCTTCTTCTAATTTACCGGCATTAAAAGTTTGGTCGCATAGCTGCAAAAGTTGTTCTGACCATTCTTCAATATTGCGGTTAATTTCGGGGCGCAGGGGGTGGTCTTTGGGGAGTTCATTAACCAGTTGAATTGCTGAGAGCAAATCATCAACGGTGTCTTTATTGGCGGCAAGTTGAGCGCAATACATTCGCAAACTGGCGCTTGCCATCGGCCAAAAAATTGCCGGACAATTGGGCACTGCCGGCAACCGCAACAATAAGGCAGTGGCAATGGCACCGCTAGTGACAAAAACAACAGCCGACGAGCCGACCCAAAATTTCCAACTGTGCAGAAGTTTTTCTAAGCTTTCTATGGGGACGCGCAGGCGGGAGGAGGCCGAGCCAATGACAGAATCCGCTACGGTACGACCGTCTGGTTCCAGAGAGGCCGGTGGCACGCTTTGAGGCACTGACCCTCCAGACACCGGCGTGCCTGCTAAGGGTGGAAGCCCACTAAATTGGCTGTTGTTGATTGGTTTTAAAGACCGGTCAACGCGGCGCCGGTCTCTACCTCTGCGAACTCTTGTCATATCCCACACACCAACAGTAAATCTGTCATTTAAAATGCCCGCAAATAGCCATTTGATTATGTTATCGGCTACATAAGACTTATGAAATTTCCGTAAAGAACCGGAAGGTCTTTAAGAGATTTTTCGGCTTTGTACCAGCTTAATCTCAGGCTGGCTTTTTTTGCGGTTCAGCGTCGCCGTCTCGAAAAAAAAGCTTTTCTCTTGCTGATTTTCCTTGGGGCGCACGCTTCTTAGAAACTTTATCTACATCTTGCCGTTATTGTCAATGCAATGGCCGAAAAACAAAAAAAGTCAGGCTTAAATTTTTCCTGACTCTTGGGTTGGTTTAATTAAGCGTTCTCTAGTTTACCGTTGCAGTTTCGGCTCGAAGTCTGCCTATCAACTCGCTGAGATCGTCGCTGCTGGCGTGATAAACGTTGCCGCAAAAATGGCAGATAGCCTCGGCTCCGTTGTCTTTTTCGATCATGTCTTGCAGTTCAGCTTCTCCGAGCATTTTTAGCGCTCCTAAAAATCGGTCGCCGTTACAACCGCAATGGAAGCGCACGATCTGCCGTTCTGGTAAAATTTGCAGGCCCATGTCTCCGAGTAAGTCTTGCATGATTTCTGGGAGGGTTTTGCCGGCTTGCAGCAGAGGTGTGAAGCCAGCTAAACCGGCGACACGAGATTCTAGGGTTTCAATGAGTTCTTCATCTATGGCGGCTTTGGGTAAGACTTGCAACAGTACGCCACCGGCTGCTGTGACACCTTCAGCCCCAACAAATACTCCCACGACTAGGGCTGAGGGGGTTTGTTCGGAGGTGACAAGGTAGTGGGCAATGTCATCGCCAATTTCGCCTGATACCAGTTCAACGGTGCTTGAGTAGGGGTAGCCGTAGCCAACATCTCGCACGACATAAATATAGCCACTGTTGCCAACGGCTCCGCCAACGTCGAGTTTTCCTTTACTATTTGGGGGTAGTTCGATTTCTGGGTTATCGACGTATCCCCGCACTGTGCCGTCTAAACCGGCATCGACGAGAATTCCGCCTAATGGCCCGTTGCCCCTGATCCGGATATTTACTCTTGATTCTGGGCGTTTCATGTTAGAGACGAGTAACAGTCCTGATGTCATTGTCCGTCCCAGGGCGGCGGTGGCAACGTAGGAAAGTTTGTGTCGCTGCCTTGCTTCTTCTGTGAGGCGGGTGGTAATTACGCCTACTGCTCGTATGCCTCCGTCTGCTGCGGTTGCTCGAATTAATTGATCGGCCATGATAAAACCTTACTTTTGCCACTCTTACTATTTTAAAAGCCTTCTCCTCAACAAGCAGCGATTACGGCTCGACGTGGCTTTTGACATACTGAAAGGGAGAGTCTAGGAGGCGTTGTTTTTTATGTTTGGTACGTTCCAGCAAAGTCATCTGCGAATTGAGGTCAATGCACCGGCTTCTATTATTCGTGATTGTCTTATGCGTCCGGCGGTGGCTGAGCGGTGGCTTTGGCCACAACGTTTTTCTGCCGGTCTGCCAGAAGAGTTTGAGGTGGGTTTATCTTTTACCAGTTCTATTGGGCCGGTGGTTATTCATCATGTTGTTGATGTGGCTCAGTCCAATTGCTTGCGCTGTTTATTAAGTCAAGGAATTGATGGTTATCACGAGTGGTATTGGGGCGATGGTTGGGTGCAGTCTCGTTTAGAGGGAATTTCTTTGTTGCCCTTAAATTTATCGCAAAGCGTTAGTTTATGGCGTCTGCGCGAGTTTGTAGCTTCGCGTCAACAAAAAACTGCTTAAAACTTTGTTCGCTGTCGGGTGGGCTCTGCCCACCACTGCCCGTTATCCTATTTTTACCTACAAAATTTTTCTCAATTTATTGCTCAAAATAAGGCTATATCTCATCCCCCTAGTTAGAAAATTATTCTCGCCATCAACCCTAAAAACTGTGGTTTTCCCCCCTTAAATTCATCGCCGTATTACCTTTCAAAATTAAAATCGAACTCGGCCCATGTGTAATAGAACTTTCCATCACGTTTTCTACAGCTTCCTCTAAACTCATTTTTACCGTTTTCATTGTTTCGGTTCCTTCCCGTTCTGTGGAAGTAAATTTTAAATTTGTTGCCGTAAATAAAAATACAGGACAGTTAACAATCGATGTATCCATATCAAACATCCCTAAATCTGTCCATTCGGCTGCCTCAATTCCCAATTCTTCTTTTACTTCTCTTTTTGCTGCTTCTAAAGGTGGCTCATCTCCATCAATTGCCCCGCACACAACCTCTACACTTTCGCGTTTTAGTGCATAACGAAATTGCTTAACTAAATAGACATTACCCTCATCATCCATCGGCAGCACAGCCACTCCTGCTTTCATTTTTACTGTGGCGTAACTTCCAGGTTTTCCGTCTGGTTGCACCACCTGGTCTTCCTGCACATCAATAAAAGAATTGTGATATTTTTTTTCGGTTTCTTCAATTGTCCAAGGGCCATTTTTTTCTGACATAAGCTTAGGGGATGGGAGTTTCCTGCTTTCAGTTTATCCCGATTAGCTTATCAAAATCCTTGCTCAATCTCTGCCGAAAGTAAGATTTTTTTACCCTTCCCCAAGAAACAGTTTTTTTGAGCGCGTTCGGTTAAATATTTACCCCTAAAGATAGGCCAAATTTGCTAACAATTTTGTCTAAAATTCGGGTAATAAAATCATTGAGGAAAACCTTATGCCCAGTGGAAATGCCAGCCATAAAAGCACTGCCATAAAACCTAACACAAATATGAATGGGGCAATCGAAGAAACTGATTCAACTGTTGAAATACCGGAAATTACTACCCAAGCAAGCCATGCCAGCAGAGTAGAAGAAGCGCCGGAAAATCAAGCGGCTACCGAACGCCCCAATAATCAATAGTAATTTGTGCTGGGCATAGCCCAGCCTACTTTTAATAAAATGGCTATTCATATTGGTACGTCTGGATGGAGTTATGACCACTGGCAGGGAGTGCTTTACCCTGATAAATTACCCAGTGCAAAACGCTTAGATTATTATTTACAGCGCTATCAAACTGTAGAAGTAAATAGCAGTTATTATCACTGGCCAAGAGATACAACTTTTTCTAATTGGCGAGCGCGTCTGCCAGAGAATTTTTTAATGACTATCAAAGCGCCTCGTGGTTTAACTCACAGTTCGCGTCTTGCTTCGCCGGAAAAATGGTTAGCGCGAATTGAGCAGAGTTTACATTATTTAGGCGACAAATTAGGCGTATTTTTGGTACAATTACCGCCGGCTTTTGCCTGTGATATGGCACGCTTGGCTTATTTTTTAGAGCAAACTCCCCCTTGGATAAAACTAGCAGTAGAATTTCGGCATCCAAGCTGGCATACCGAAGAAGTTTTTAGTTTATTAGAAAATAAAAATGCTGCTTATTGTGTGATGAGTGGGGCAAATTTACCTTGTATTTTGAAAGCAACTGCATCTTTTGTTTATGTGCGAATGCACGGCCCAGACCATAATTTTTTGTATGGTGGTTCCTATAGTGATGATGATTTGCGCTGGTGGGCCGGTCGTATCCGGGAATGGGAAGCGCAGGGAAAAAGTGTGTTTGTTTATTTTAATAATGATGGTAACGGTAATGCTGTGAGAAATGCCGATACTTTGAAATATTTTTTAGGCGTTCAATAAAAAATATTGTGAATTTTTCTAAAAAATTAGTGCAGTCGAGGGATTGACAAACACCTTAAAATGTGCATAATAAAAACGAGTATGAAATTAAACAATGCTACTCGACAAAAGCATTGGTAAATTGTTACAAAAACTACTTCCTGAGTTGAGAGGAAATGTTAAAAGTTGTTGTTTAATGAGAATAGGCGAACTGACACACCCGCCAACTCTGACAAATGCCTCATTAGTCATTAAGTCATGCGTCAGGGAGGTTGCGTCTACCCTCTTACCAGGCGGGAGTCTGAGGCTGTACTGATCATTCGCAAATAATTTAACACAAAGACTATGTTTGAAAATCTTAAAGACTCGATAGTGAGTGATGAAGAGTTGCTTTTTATGATTGGTTACGAACGAGACATAATAAAAAGCTATTGCGAAGACGAAAAGCCGCAAAATATCCCGCCAATTATTAAAGTGCTGGATTCGGAAAACCGGCTCCAATTTATTCCCTTAGATGGTGGCAGAGATTTCAATCGATCTACCGAACGCCGGCAAATTCTGGTAGAAATTGGGGCTGCTTTTTACCGAGAATGGGGACGTGATGTATTTCCCTCTATTTTAATTATGACTTCTGAAGCGTGGATGAAATCTTTTGATGCTAAAGAAGTTCCCGATAAAGTCCGCGCACCAAGCGATTATCCTGATGCCGTTGATGCAATTGTGGTGCAAGCAATTACCCTGACAAAATCTTCGGCAGAAGAACCGGAACCTACACCCAGAGCCGGTTTAGCCGTGTTAGAAATTAAATCAAGAGAACCCTATTTAACCCTAGAAGAATTGGTGGAACCGAACCTAATGCCGGCAACACGAGAAACCACCGATTTACTCAACCACTTTTTTATGGGTTGGGTGAAACAAGGCGCAATTGAAAACAATTAAATTCTATGGTTTCTGACAAAGAAATTTTAATCTGCCAAAACCGCACCTGTCGCAAACAAGGTAGCGCAAAAGTTATGGCAGCATTTCAAGTTAATGCTGTGCCAAATATTACCCTCACCGGCAGCGGTTGTCTGGGAAAATGCGGTAATGGGCCGATGGTCTTAATTTTGCCGGATCAGGTATGGTATTCTCATGTTCATCCTTCCGAAGCACCGGCCCTCATTAACCGCCATCTCTAGCTACACCCACCGGCTACAAAAGCGGAGGAGTCAAAAAAGGCACTTCGACTACTTCCCCTTCTGTTTCACCCACCAAAACTTTTAACCCTACTCCACCGGCTTTTGAGCGAATATAAGCCAAACCAAAGGGCCCTTTTTCCGTTTCCGCATAACTTGTCAGCGTGCCGACTTTTTCCTCACCTATAAATATCGCACTCCCCGGAGTTGCCGGTGCATTTAAACGCACCCCCCAAAGAAATTGTTTCACGCCTTTATAAGTATTCAACCGCGCAATAGTTTCTTGCCCAATATAACAACCTTTACTAAAAGAAATCGTTTGCATCAAACGCACTTCTAAAGGATTATAATCTTCCGTCAATTCGCTATCTGGCAAAGGCCGGCCTTGTTCTATTCTTAAGGCATTCCAGCAATTTTCCCCCAGCGGAATAGCCCCAGCTTCGCTTAAAACAGTCCACAATTGAGGACTTTTTTCGACATCCACAATTAACGTATAACCGGCACTCGCCAACCCACTGCCAACACCGACGCGAACCTCGACACCGCCAACCTTAAAAACTTGATGATTTCCGTAGGGTTGACCGGCCATTTCTCCAGCCCCAATTTGTTGCAATAACTCATCACTTTTCGGGCCAATCAAACTAAAAGCAGCCGTTTGATTCGTGATATCAGTTAGTTTCACTTTATCGGCAAAAAAGATATAACGATCCAGCCATTGCACAACCTTTTCTCTCCGGTTAGGAGACACCAGCAATAACACCGAATCTTCTGTAAGATAAGCCGTTGCTAAATCAATTGTGCGAGCCGTAGAAGTCACAAAAACTGTATCGCAACCTTGACCGGCTTTAAGGCTATTAAAATCATTGGTACTTTGGTTGTGCAAAAAGCGAATTCTGTCATCATCAGAAACCAAAATTCGCCCCCAGTGCGAACGATTACAAAGCGCCACACTTTCTTGAACTGCCTTGAAAGCTTCGCTGTCGTTGCGATATGATACGGCCACTTTTACGCCGCTGCCAACTTCTTCTACAATTGCCCCGGCTTTTGCTTGAATTTCCTGTAATTGTTCAATCATTTTTCGCTAAAATTTTTGTGGATTTGTTGTCAAATTTTTTTCGGTTTTAAGAGGGTGGGATACGCCCACCCTGAAATTAAACCACCGGCAACTCTGCAAAAATTTTATCTACAACTTTTTTTGCTTTGCTATCAAGCCGGTTCCAGTCTACTTCGCCAGTTTCTTCCTCCAACAATTGATGGTCGATTTCCACTTCAAAAGTTTCTTCGGGGGCGTGGGTTGGTTGGTAATTGCTGAAACAAACTTGATAGCACAAATCCCAGATTTCCAATGTTATTTGATGCTCCTTGTTCTGCAAACAAAGCTGATAACCAGGGTAGGGATTTTGCACCTCTTGATAACTACCTTGCCATACTGACTCATCAAGATGTTTGCGGATGTTGTCAATCACGCGGATCAAGGCCGGTTGCATCAGCACATTAGCCTGCTCCCAGGCGAGTTGATCTTTAATAATAGGCTTCATTGGATTTGGCTGGTGATTTTTTGCAGAAATTCACTTTCATTGCCATTACTTGATGCTTGGTAATGTCGATGGAGGTGGGTTGCTTTGCGAGTCGGTAGGTGGCGGCGGAATGGGTATCGGTGTCGCCCCCCGATTCGGTTCTGGTATTGGTTGCGTTTTGTCTATCGGCGGCGGCAAAATCGGATCAAGGCCCGCTTGAAAGAAGTAAACGCGGTCACAATAGCGAGAATCGCTGTTACAGATGGTTTCTATGGCAATATTGCTGACATTGGTGATAGGAAGCGATAGGTCGGCTTTTTGACCGGGCCCGATGGTTTGGTCGGCAGTTGCTTTGCCGTCGAGGTAAATTTTGACGGTGGCTGAGGGACTTTTCCAGTCGTTATCCCGCATTCCAAACTGCAAGGTGAGGGTTTGAAAGTTGTAATCGTTTGGCCCTGGGTTTTCTGGCCTAATGCGGCAAGTCAGGCCGGAGTATTGAGTTCCGGGGCCCATAAATAAAAGTGATGTGTACACTTGTCTGTTGACGGAAACATCTTCGGTAATTTTCCGCCACCGGCCCGGGCCGGTACTCACACAAACCGCATCCAATAACGAGATATCCTCAAGCTCCAAAGGTTGTGCTTGCACGTTTAGAGGCGAAAGACCGGCCCACAACATGACACCGGCCAGCAGTTGAGAAAGTTTTAATTTGTTTTTTTTCATTGCAAGGGGATGAGCTTCATCTCAGATTGTCCTTTGTCATTAGTCCTTAGTCCATAGTCATTTGACTAATGACAAAGGAGAATTGACAAATGACTGATGTTTTCATTTTCGCAAGCCACTTGTCCAAATGTTGGTTAGCATCATAAAGACCCCACCAACAAAAATTAGGAGGGCCAGACCCCCAGCGAGGGCATCAAGTAAATTGGTGTTTTCCATCAGTTTGAAAGGATTTTCCGCTAAACTTACTGCCAGCTTACCTTATTTTTTTGAGATGTTTGACTTTAATTTTCTGTTTGAGTTTTCCCGCGCTCATTGCATTGCGATTTGTGCTTTTCTGGTGCCTGCAAACCTCGTCTGCACCTTGCTGACGATGATTTTAACGGCACTCCACCGGCCCGCTGTTCAGGTTCGTTTTTCCGCAGCTTTTGCCTCTGTGCCCGCTTTGGTGATGGTGTTGCACGTTTTCACTTGGTTTATGGTTGGGGTGGTTATGCTTCCGACGTTTATTTTATTGACGTTGGCCACTGTTTGTCTGGCGATGAATTTTTGGGCTGTGGTTCACCCCCAGAGTATGGCTCGCTTGTTGCGCTGGTTGTTTATGTGGGTGAGGGGCCGGTTGCCTTTTGGCGTAGCGACTGAAGGTTAAAATATTTTTGCTCTGTGTTGGGTTTTTGAAACAATGAAAGAAAAGTTAATCAATGGGTTGAATTCGATTTTGGTTGCGGATGTTTTTTTTGTTTTGTTTAGTTTTTTTTGGTTCGTAATTGCACTGCTGGGACGCGGTGCTAAGGTAAATTTGGGGTTTGATTTGTGGTACAAACTCTGGGAGCCGGTTTTTATGCCCGCTATTGGGATCTTGATGGCCGGTGCTATTCTCAGCGGTCTTATTAGCTGGGTTTCTAAAAAGTTGCAATCCAATTAATACTTTTTGTGGCGGTCGTTTGGTGACAGCGACCGCTTTTTTATTTATAATATTTATTCGGAAAAACTGTCAATTAAAACCGGCTTATTTTAACTAATATGGAACTCCTAAGTTTATCTCAGGCTGTGGCAGAGGGTTTGTTTACAGAAATTTGTCTTGTAGCAACCGATATGGATGGTACGCTTACTCAGAAGGGTAAGTTTAATTCGGCTTTGCTATGGGCCCTAGAAAATTTAGCAAGCGCCGGTATCCAGGTTGTAATTGTTACGGGGCGGTCTGCCGGTTGGGTGAGTGGGATATCAAGTTTGATGCCGGTGGCGGGGGCAATTGCAGAAAATGGTGGGTTGTTTTTTCCCCAGGGTTCTGATGTGCCGGTGTGTTTATCTGCGATTGAAAATTTTACTTTACACCGGCAACAATTAGCCACCGCCTTTGAAAGTCTGAAATCTCATTTTCCCAACATTCAAGAATCAGGAGATAATGTTTTTCGCCTCACAGATTGGACGTTTGATGTGGCGGGATTACGTCAAAATGATCTTGACAAATTGGCAAGCTTATGTTATCAAATAGGGTGGGGATTTACTTATAGCTCGGTGCAGTGTCATATCAAACCCCAAGTTCAGGATAAAGCCGCCGGTTTATTGAGAGTCTTGCGTGAGTTTTTCCCGCAAATACCGGCCCAAAAAGTGGTGACAGTGGGCGATAGTCCTAATGATGAAAGTTTATTTAATTCTGCAAATTTTCCGGTTTCTGTCGGGGTAGCGAATGTATTGGAATATGCAGACAAGTTAATTTATAAGCCGGTTTGTGTGACAACAGCGGCGGAGGGTGCAGGGTTTTGTGAATTGGCAAATCAGCTTTTAGGGTGCAAATCCTAGTAATTGCCATTCCTTAACCTAAGCCCATAAAAATATCTTGCCATTTTGGTCAAGGACTTGTGATTATTTGCAACGATAAAGTTTAGGCTAGAACATCAAAAATGTCAAAACAAAGACTGCAACTATTTTTGCTATTAGGATAAGTAAGCAAACCTTTTAGGGGAAAATAAATCCCTCTTAGGAATTTTAAATATAAAGTCTGAAGCCTGGGAGGTAGCGGTAGAAGCATTGCAAACTTTTTTTGGTCACCGTTTGTTTTGGTGGGAAATTGGCAGTAACAACAAACCTCACCCCCTCCCCCTTACTCTACAAGGGAAGCGGGGCCAAGAATTAGTCCTCCTTCCCACCTCTGGCGAATTCTCCTCTTTGAGGCACCGGGGTAGGGGAGGAGAAATTTTTTTGCTTTCCTGAGGGTTGTGGAGGGTAGAATTATTGAGCCTCCGCCTTTATTCCTTTTTGTATAAATTGATAACTTTCTTCAAAAAAATCAACAAAACTTAACGGATTTTTCAAGCTTACGATAGATTTTTATATCACTTTTCACAAGGGGATGTCATCTGCCGATTGATAGAAATTGCGGGCAGGCAGCTTAATAATAATTCTAAATCAAACCAAAAAATATGAGCCATACTAAAAGTAGAAGATTTTGAGAGGTTGGGCAAATGAAATCACTGATTTTAAAAGCCGCTGTGGTTGCCCTGACGACGCTTGGCGCAATGCCGGCACTCGCCGAAAATCCTGCCCATGTAAGGCAATTATTAGAAACAAACCAGTGTGCGGGTTGTAATTTGGCAGGCGCAAATTTAAAAGGCGCTCATATTATAGGAGCGGATCTGCGGGGAGCAAATTTGGCCGGTGCAAACCTGGAATATGCCAATTTAGAAGGCGCGGATCTGCGGGGAGCTTCTTTAGAAGGTGCGAATTTACGCAATAGTTATTTAAACAGCGCTGAATTGACAAATGCTAATTTGAAACGCGCTAACTTGAGAAATGCCAATTTGGCTTTTAGTTTATTAAGTGGCTCAGATTTACGCGGCGCAAGTTTAGTGAATGCCAATTTATTGCGAGCCGATTTACGCCAAGCCGATGTAGTGCGAGAAACCTTGGCTGGAGCAAATTTAGAGCGGACAATGTTGCCAGCTTCATTGCGTTTGCAATAGACTACGCTTCTCAAACCAGAGGCGATGCGAAACTCAGATATAGATGTTTTGAGTAGTCTTAGGGGTGGCGGTTGATGCCGGTGCAGCCATGAAGCGCGGCGCTCAAATTTAGTGCCGGCTGATCTTAAAAAGCCTCCGGGGATACTTTCTCCTGCTCTTGGGTTTAGTTTACTGAGCCAAGAAACACAGCAGTAAACCGCTATCTCCTGCAAGGGGTAACGAAGCTTGCAAAATCCCGCCCCCAGGGCATCCCGCCCCTGACCGGCAAAAATGCTTATTCCAAATAGATGAGAAAACCGCTATAAGATTGTAAAGAAACTTGGTAATCTCTTAAATAATTAATAAGCTGTGTCTGAGAGGGAAAAAATTATGAGACGTGCAATCCGTCTGTTGAGCGTCCTGTGCCTGCTCGTCGGCTGCTGGGGCTGGTTAGGAGCGCCCCAAAACGCCTACGCTGCCAACTTAAACGGTGTAACATTCAGCAATGCGCCGGTGTTGGCCGCCGAATTCCGCAACGCCATTGATGACAAACTCAGAACCGAGTACGGCAAGAAAATCGACCTCAACAACACAAACGTGCGAGCCTTCCGCCAATATCCGGGCTTATACCCCACCTTGGCAAGCAAAATTGTCCAAAACGCACCCTACGAAAAAGTTGAGGATGTCTTAAACCTCCCCGAACTCACAACTCGTCAAAAAGAACTTCTCCAAGCCAACCTGGATAAGTTCACCGTTACCGAAGTCGAACCCCACCTCGTAGAAGGCGACGACCGGTATAACAACGGTCTCTACTAAAACCCACAGGGGCGGCTATCCCTCCACCTCCGCAATACACACCGGAGGGGCACAGGGGCACCGCCCCTACAAGACAAAACACCCCCACACCTGCTGGGGGTGTCCTGTATAGCGCATTTTTTAACATCGCTCTTGAAGTCGATTAAACTTTAAACTAAAACGACGAAATAACAACGATTACCCAGAGGGCGATAATTCAATTGGTCACACATTCAAACAGCTATTCATCCGAGCAATTGAACCTGCCTAACCACTTTGACGTTGTGGTGATAGGCACCGGCGCCGCCGGCCTTTACGCAGCACTCAGCCTGCCACAACATTATAAAATCGCCCTACTCACTAAAGACAGCCTGCCAAAATCTGCAAGCGACTGGGCCCAAGGAGGTATCGCCGCCGCCATCTCTGCGGATGACTCGCCCCTCCTCCACATCGAAGACACCCTCAAAGCCGGGGCCGGTTTATGCGACACCAACGCTGTTAAATTTTTAGCAGAACACGCCTCAGAATCTATCGCATCTCTTGTCGATCTCGGAGTTGGCTTTGATCGCCACAGTGGCCAACTCGCCCTCACCCTCGAAGCCGCCCACTCGCGCCGCCGCGTTCTCCACGCCGCAGATACCACCGGGCGAGCCGTCGTTAGCACCCTTACTGCTCAAATTCTCAAACGCAAAAATATCCGCGTCATTGAACAAGCTTTTGCCCTCAACCTTTGGCTAAACCCAACTTCAGGCCGGTGTCAAGGTATCAGCCTCGCCTATGAAGGTAATGTTTACTGGATACAAGCCGATGCCGTTGTTTTAGCCACCGGCGGCGGCGGACAAGTCTTTGCCCAAACCACCAACCCCGCCGTTAATACCGGCGATGGTGTAGCAATGGCATGGCGAGCCGGTGCTATTTTAAGAGATTTAGAATTTGTTCAATTTCACCCCACCGCCCTCACCAAAGCCGGCGCCCCCAGATTTTTAATCAGCGAAGCAGTACGCGGCGAAGGAGCCCATTTAGTAGACGATCACGGCTATCGCTTTGCTTTTGACTATCATTCAGCCGGTGAACTCGCTCCCCGCGATATCGTCAGCCGAGCCATCTTCAGCCACTTTCAACGCACCGGCTCCGATCCTGCTACCGCCAACGTTTGGTTAGATTTACGCCCCATCCCGCCCGAACGCATCCACCACCGCTTCCCAAATATTATCCAAGTTTGCCGAGATTGGGGCATTGATGTTTTCAGCCAACCCATCCCCGTTGCTCCCGCCGCCCATTATTGGATGGGAGGTATTTACACCGATCTCGCCAACCAAACCTCAATTCCAGGGTTATATGCCGTCGGCGAAACAGCCAGCACAGGAGTACACGGTGCCAACCGGCTCGCCAGTAACTCGCTTCTCGAATGTATAGTTTTTGGTGCCCAACTCGCCCACCTAGAACTTTTTACCCCAGAGCCCGTTTCATTATCTTCGGGGCGTACCTCCCCCTTCACCCACTCCCAAAACGAACAAAACAAAATCCACACCATCCGTCAAGAATTGCCGCGTCTCGTCTGGCAAAGTGCCGGTATTTGCCGCAATCAACCCACCCTGCAAACCGTCCTCAACCAAATTCAAACCTGGCAAACAGAATTTGCCGCCCTTCCTCTTAGCCAATATTTAACAAGCCTTACGCCTACCGAGCCGACATCTATTTCCCCTTTTGATCCTGACTTGCTGCGTACTTGGGGAGAAACTTGCAACTTATTAGATATCGCCTATTTAATTCTCAACAGTGCCTTATTTCGCACCGAAAGCAGAGGCGGACATTACCGTACTGATTTCCCAAATTTAGACCCCAACTGGCACACCCACACACTGATTCAACAGGCTAACTGGTGGAAAAATTCCATCCCAACCTAAGCCGGCCCACCTTTTACCTCTTGCCAAAAGTGAGTTCCCGCATCTTCCCCAGTTTTGGGCCCACCGTTGTCTTTCGGTTCATACTCGGCTATCAGCGTATTCTCGCTGTCGAGATTGCTCAAGCTAATTTTGCTTAACAAATTACTGTTGGCATAAGACGTTGCACTACCTGCTCCCATTAGGTGCAACCCAAGTGCCAGCGTGGTTGTAGTAGCCAATTTTAGGAAAGTACCCATAACACCCTCACCCTAAAAACGGTTTGCAGTGTAGATGCCCCGCTTTCTTTTCCAGTATATCAGTATATTTACGGAGGTGTCTACAGTGTTCTATGAAGATTCCGTAAATTCACGGTTTTACACTGAGTTTTCAGAAAAGCTTTTATTGCAGTTCCTCTCAAACCCAGCCATCCAGACGGGTGTACAAAAATTTTTTCTCACCCTGGACTAACTTTTTTTAGCCACAAAATAAATTTTCATATCTTAGGCCAATGAGTACCTACATTCGCATAAATGCTTAGAATACCGTCATTTTTTGACGGTGTTTGCTTAATAAATGCAGCCAATAAAATCTTAAAACCGGCTCATTTAACGGTTAAAATCTCAAATCTAAAACTTCACTCAGCAGCTATCTCATATCTATTTTTTCCCGCTTCTTTCGCTGCGTACATAGCCGTGTCTGCTTGGTTAATCAACGTTTCTACATCGTGGCTATGGAGGGGATAAAGACTAATACCGATACTACTGGTCACTGAAATAGAATGATCTTGTAGCAAAAATGGTTCTGCCAAAGTCTTGAGAATTTTTTGGGCAACTCGCACTGCATCAGGAATCCCAGGAATTGCCGTTAAAATTACCGTAAACTCATCGCCACCGAGCCGACATACAGTATCACTGCCTCGCAAGCACCTTGTCAACCGGCTTGCTACTGCTTTTAGCAGCAAATCACCAATATCATGTCCGTGCGTGTCATTGACTTGTTTAAAGCCATCGAGATCCAAAAACAATAATGCCACTTTTTGGTTATTCACAACAGCCCAATCTAAAGACTGACTCAAACGTTCTTGAAATAACTTTCGGTTCGGCAGGCCGGTTAGGGGGTCGTGATAAGCCAAATAGCGAAACTGATCTTTTGAGGTTTTTAATTCTTGATTTGAGCGAGCTAATTCTGATGCTGTTCGCTTCAATTCTTCTTCTATTTTTTTGCGTTCGGTAATATCCCGAATCACTCCTACTAAAAACAAATTTCCCGCCGCATCTTTATGCAGTGACCTTTTTGTTGCAATCAAATAGGTATTGCCTTTAGCATCCGTAAACTTTTCCTCTGATTCTTGCTCTACTCCTGTATGAAAAACCTGTTCATCTTGCTGCCGAAACCATAAAGCTTCCTCTGAACCAAAAAAATCTTGCTCAGACTTCTCAATTAACTTGTCATAGCCATATCCAATTAATTTACAATACGCCTGATTTAAAACAATCCAGCGGTGCTTTTGATCTTTAACAAAAATTGGGTCGGGAATTGTATTAATGACGCTATATAAAAATTCTCGTGATTTTTTAAATTCTTCTTCCAGATAAGCAAAATAGCCGGTGATATAAACTGCCGAAATCATCAATCCTAACAGGGGTGGAAATAGTCCCCACCACCAACCAAACAGAAATGCTAAATAACAAACTGCGGTGAGCATTGAACCGGCCAAAAATACCCCCAAAGCCGACCGGCCCGGAGAGCGAAACTTCCAACTAATGGCGGCTCCCAAACTTGACCAAACAAAAATCCATAGCCATTCAATTTTATCTGGCAAAACTTGAATTAAAGGCCGGTTATCCAAAACAGCGCTGAGAATTTGGCTGGTAAAATTGGCATGAACTTCTACCCCAAAAACCCGTTGTGGGGCACTGTAGGGAGTGGAAAATAAATCTTTCATGCTCGGTGCTGTGGAGCCAATTAAAACAATGCTATCTCGCAATACACCGGCATTAAAATGACCCGCCAAAACATCACTTACAGACAAAGTGCGAAAACTACCAGCCGGCCCGCGAAAATTACCTAAAATTTGATAACCGCCGCTATCAGCCCCCACATAGCCACCATCATTACTTTTAAATTGCCTAAACACAGTTTGTCCGAGTTGTAAATAGTCGGAATTTGTTTGAGCAGCTTGGGGAGTAATGCCTTCAGCTTTGAGATACATTAAGGCAATTTGCAAAGCAAAACTTCTGTGAGCTTTGCCCTCAAAATGCCAATACAATAAACTGCGGCGAACTTTGCCATCAATATCGATAACAACATTATTAAAGCCTACTTGCTTTTTTTGTTTTAGAGTGGCCGGTGCTGCGATGCCAACTTCATCATTTTTATAGGGGATTTTTTCAATAGCGATCAAATTAGGAATTTGAACAAATGTTCGTTCTAACTCAATAGAACCTGGTGGAATTGGCCGGGAGCGATAAATATCAAGGCCAATAACTCGCGGCTTTTGAGCATAGATTTTTTGCAATAATTCAGCCAAAACAGCATCCGACATTTGTGTGCCGAATTTTTGAATATCTTTTTCATTTACCCCCACAATCACAATACGCCGGTCTGTTCCAGGGTTGGGAGAAGCGCGAAAAAAACCGTCAAGTGTTATTAATTCTAGGGGTTGTAAGATTCCCAATATTTTGAGGAAAATTATGCCAATCGTAACTCCTGTTGAAGTTAATAAAATCCGACGATTGGCTGACAAAATTTTCAGGAAAAGTGCTAAAACAGTTTTAGATGAATAGGGAAAATTTGACCTTTTCATGTTAGGGCCGGTTTTAAAGATTAATTTTACAGTCCTCCCAGAAACAACTGCCGGGTTTGACACTCAACCGGCTTAAACAGCAATCAGGTAGATTTTTGCAACAAAAGTGTACTTAAAAAATTCAGCAGCCGGAAAAAAATTTTGACTGCTGAGTGGTTTTAAGAAATAGCGTGGTTTTGAATGCCTAACAGGGAAATGGAAAACTTTCTTTACTGGGGTGGCTGAGAGGGGGTGCCGGTGATTTCGTTTTCCTCTGAGGCAGAATAATTAGCAAGGGCGAAAATATATACGGCGTGTACCAGCAAAATAAATGCCCAAGTGCCGGTCAACCAAGGCAGGGATGCCCAATGCAACACCTGTATTTTAGTCAAAAACCACAACCCCGAATTAGACGCGGCAAAAATAGCGACGTGCAGGGCAAAATTCATTCTGTCGTCTAAACGGCGGTAGGCAGGATCGCGCCGGTCGGGTTTGCGGGGCCAACGAGGAGGCATAGATAACCTTTTATTGTACGATTGATCGGTTTATCTCATTGTAAAGCTTTCCCAGATATAGAAACTCAGGTTTAGGCAGGCCCAGATTTTTTTAGTTAACTTGTGCTTCATATTTTGTCGCCAACCAGATATAGAGGTTAGAATTGCGGAAAGACAAAAGAATTTTTCCCACCACCCAAAGAATTCATGTGAGCGCAACGCGATTTTTCCACAAAGCATCCCCCAAGCGTCATACCTATTTGGCTATTGTGGCGCTTCCCGATGAGGCATCCGCTTTTAGTGCTTATCGGCTTTTACAATATCACGGCATCTCTCCTGAACATCTGGCTATCGTTGGCGAGGGCTATAGCTCTCCCGAAAGAGTCGGTTTGTTTGAGCCTATGCAAATTGCTTTTGCTAATGCTGGCCGGTTGGCTTTCCTCACCGGCACAGTCGGCGCGGCTGTGGCATTTGTCGGTGTGTTGATTTCTACTCTGGCTTTCAAAATTCCTTTCAATTTAAGTTTATTGTTGTTAATTCCTGTCGGTGCCCTGGTGGCCGGTTTCCTGGGTGCTGTGATCGGCGGGATATTAGGTCTTTTAGGTGAAGGTAGTACCGCTGGTATTTATCTCCACCACCTGCGTCAAGGTCATTATCTTTTGATGCTCGAAGGGCCCGAAAAACTTGTCCGTCAAGGTCAAGATATCCTCAAGCAATATTGTCTCCCTAAAGCTAGATAAAGAAATTTTTGCCTTTAAGAGATAATTTTCCAGCTTGTGAAATGCCCTTTGGCGGTTAGTTTTGGCGCGTAGTTTGTGGTGGCTAAACAGTCCTCGCCTCAATAGATGCGGCGAGATAACCCCCCCATTCCTCGCGGGATTTTTTTTTGGAGATTATCCCTGGTTATCCTCTACAATTTGATATCTTTTTAAGATTGATGCTTTGAAAAGTTAAAGCGGGTTCGCAAAATTTGAGAAAATACCCGCCTTTGGCTATCTTTTTTAAGAGTTTTAGCTTCGCTTTTTTTCAGCTTTACCTGGTATTTGGTTAAGAAGCCTTTGAGTTTTTTATTCTCAATAAGATGGGCCGGTTTTTAAGAGCGAGAGCATGGCTACATACCAGCCATATAGTCCCCGGATTTTCCGCCGGTTTTGCTTAACAGCCGAATTGATTCGATCTCAATGCCTTTTTCTAAGGCTTTGGCCATGTCGTAAAGCGTCAGAGCAGCCACCGTTACCGCTGTGAGTGCTTCCATTTCTACGCCGGTTTGGGCTGTGGTGACTACACGCGCTCGAATTTGATAGCCCGGTAATTGCTGATCAGCCTCGATTTCAACATCGATTTTTTGCAAGGGCAAGGGATGACACAAGGGAATCAGTTGGGCTGTTTGTTTGGCCGCCATAATCCCGGCTATTTTGGCCGTTCCTAAAACATCTCCTTTTGGGCTATCACCGGCCTGTATTGCCTCAAATGTTGCCAGCGACATCCGCACCCTCCCACCGGCAACGGCTTCTCTTTTTGTCGGCTTTTTCTCGGAAACGTCCACCATCCGGGCTTCTCCGCTGCTGTCTAGGTGCGTGAGTTGGGCGTTTTGAACCGGCACAGAAAAATTTTCAGAAATCTCTTGCATTTTTTTTTGAGGTTGTGCTACTATTGGAAATTGTGAGCGGTATTTAAAAAAACCGCTGCAAAAAGACAAGGGCTTGTAGCTTAGTGGATTAGAGCGTGTGGCTACGGACCACAAGGTCGGGGGTTCGAGTCCCTCCAGGCCCGTTTCCAAGGGTTTTAAGGTTGAAACTTTGAGGTATTTTAACTCAGGTTTCAACCTTAAATTTTTTTAACCGTAGTTAAAAAGATTACTCCTTACCCAAAGCATAAATATCTTTAGTTCGCCCCATCGCAAAACGCAAGGAGGAGGGGATATTTTTACTGGAGAGCGTCGCGAAAGCAACCAAGCCAACCAAAGACAAACCGGCAGCAATGCCAAATAAATGTCTATAGCCAGTGTATTCGGCAATAAATCCCATTATCGGGCCGGCCATCACCATCCCAAAGTCTAAGCCACCTACCGATAAGGAGAAAAACTGGCCTCGTTGGTGAGGTAAGCAGCGATCTGACATTAAAGCAATCACCATCGGAAATATTGTACCGGAGGCTGAACCTTCAAGGACTGCGGCGATTAAAAATTCTGGGCCGGTGGTGGCTCTCCACAAAGTTAGCATGGCGATAATGTAGCAGATCAGGCTGGCGGTGATGAAAATGCCTCGTCCGTAGCGGTCGGAGGCTCGCCCAATGAGGAGGCGAATGCTAAAGCTGGCAATGGCGGCGGCTGTGTAAAAGAGGCCGGCGTTTAAGTTGGCACCGCTTTCTTTGAGGTAGAGGGGAATGAAGGTGTGGAGGACTCCAAAAACAAAGCCGGTCATTAACATTACAAATGCCGGTATCCTCACCGCCGGACTCCATAATATCTGCCAGAATTGCTTTGTTTGGGCGGTTTTTGGAGGGGTGAGATTTTCTGTTTCTTTGGGCGGTTCTTGGATAGGAATACAAGCAAGAAAAGCTAAAAATCCTACACCGGCTGCCATCAGAAATAAGGCAAAATAATTTTCTGTGGGTTGCAGAAACAATCCACCGAGGGCCGGCCCCAAGGCAACTCCTATCGGTTGAACTAAACTCATATAACCAAGTAATTCGCCGCGTTTTTCTGGTGGAGAAATGTCAGTGACGAGGGCGCTGTAGGCGGTGGTGAAAGCAGCAATGCTAATGCCATGAAAGGCTCGCAGAAAAAACAGGGCGGGGACGGTTTTTAATAATAAGTAACCCAAGGCTGCTATCGTTCCGACAATAGGGCCGATGATTAATACAATTTTGCGCCCCCGCCGGTCTGCCATTGGCCCTAACCAAGCGCGGGAGGGTAAAAGTCCGATGGCAAAGGCTCCCATGACGATGCCTATTTCTTGTTTACTCGCGCCGATGTGTTCGATATAGAGGGGTAAGGTGGGTAATAAGGAGGCCATACTGACCCAAAATAATAGGCCAGCAGCAAATAATACTAATAGGTTTTTGCGTTGGTTTGGTTGAAGGCCGGTGAGAAAGTTCAAGATGCTCCTTTTTTTGTGCCGGTTTTACTTAAAATTGCTATAGATTTTAATAAATATAACGTTTTTGGAAAATTTTGGTTATTTCTGAGTGTGTTCGCCAAAGAGCAGACATTTATGATATCTATTGCCTGAATATTTTGGCAAGCTGTACAGGATCAAGTAGAATCATCTGATGGTTTTTTAAGATATTTTTGGGGTAAGTTTTGCAATTAACAGTGTCCCAAGTTTTTGAGCCAGCCGGTATTTGTTAAAAACAGTTGGTTGGGTTGATAAGCATAGCTACAATTCTTTGCTGTCAATTTGTTTAAATTTTTTTGGAGGCGCTTGCAAAAGCCCGATTTTTGCGATAATCTACACAGTCTGCAAATCTTTGATGTCCTAGGTGCGTGTTCCGACTATTGAGAGGTGCAACGCATTGACCGGCCTTTTAGTTTGCTTGGCTTTGATGCCGTAGGGCCATATTCCCACGATTTCATTTTCAATAATCTGCAAATCTTTTCCTAAGTTTGCGAAGAGTTTGGGAATTTTTGATGCCGTAGGAGTTTGTTTAGATTTTCGTAAGGAAACAGCAGTTTCATCCACCACACCCACCGACACCACAGCCGCACAGCAGAGGAGCATATTTTGTGAGATTAATAATTTTAGGAGGGCCAGGAGCAGGCAAAGGAACACAAGCACAAAAACTTTGCCAGCAGCTAAATATTCCTTTGATAGGCACCGGCGATATTTTGCGACAAGCGATTATTGCTCAAACTGAACTAGGCCAACAAGCCCAGCCTTTTGTGGAAAAAGGCGAACTTGTTCCCGACCCGACCATGATAGAGTTTATTCGAGCGCGGCTTTTGTTAGCAGATGCCGCTGCTGGTTGGCTGCTTGATGGTTATCCCCGTACCGCTTTTCAAGCAGAAGAGCTAGACTTTTTATTAGATGATTTGGGGCAAAGGCTCAACTGGGCCATCTGGTTAGAAGTTCCCGAACCTGTTTTAATGAGCCGGTCGCTTGCTCGTAAACGTCCTGATGATCAGCCAGAAATTGTCCAGCGGCGTATTGATTTGTTTTATCAATGCACGATTCCGATCATGGAATACTACGAACGCCGCAACCGCCTCTTGAAAATTAATGCGACTCAACCGCTTGAAAAAGTACAGCAAGAACTGCTGGAAAAGCTACACTCATAACAACCTATTTTTTATTTTTTATGTCTTTCCAACGTCCTGATGGTCGCGGCGGCGATCAAATGCGTCCGATTAGTTTTGAGCGAAATTTTACCAAGTTTTCCGCCGGCTCTGTGTTGGCAAAATGCGGTGATACGGTGGTGCTTTGTAGTGTTACAATACAGGCCGGTGTGCCAAAATTTTTGGAAAACACCGGCAAAGGTTGGCTCACGGCAGAATATCGAATGTTACCTGGCGCCACGCCGCAACGCCAAAATCGAGAACTAATGCAGCTATCGGGAAGAACTCAAGAAATACAGCGTTTAATTGGTCGTAGTTTGCGGGCTTGTTTGGATTTAAAATTATTAGGAGAACGCACGATTATTGTAGATGCTGATGTTTTACAAGCAGATGCGGGTACTCGTACTACTTCTATCACCGGCGGTTTTGTTGCGGTTGCAGATGCTTTGCAAAAATTGATTGATAAAGGCGATTTAAAAGAAACTCCCATTCTTCATCAAGTTGCGGCGGTGTCGGTGGGATTATTAAAAGGTGAACCCATTCTTGATTTAAACTATCCCGAAGATGTGGCGGCGGATGTTGATTTTAATGTGGTGATGAATGACCAATTGGGAATTATTGAACTACAAGGAACGGCTGAGGAAGGAAGTTTTACCCGCACTCAAATGAATCAAATGATGGATTTTGCTGAGAAAGGAATTAGAGAATTATTAATAGCACAGCGGGAAGCTTTACAGGTTTTCAAATCCTGATTTTTTTCCTCTAATCTTTTAATAAACTGTATTCCTCCTCAAAGACTTCTTCCCAAGTTAGAGAAATTAACTCACATTTTTTACCCATTTCCATTTCCGCTTCTTTGAGCGCCCTTTGAAAACATTTATCCCAGACAGACTCAGCATAATTTCGATTCAAACTAGGCACTTCCTCTTGGATATCTTCTATTTCATTTCGAGCCGATGAAATTGTTATTGCCCAACTCGTAGATCGCTGTTGTGGCTGACATTTCCATTTAATAACATGAGCCATGAGGCGAATTAACTGGCTTCTGTAAGCTAGTTTTTTAGATTTTCCCATAATTTCAATTAATTCGTAAAGACCTTGGCTTGCTTCCATAATTTTTCCCTCTTGTAAAAGCTGCTGAACTTCCACCGCAGTTAAATATTCTGAGCCGGCGGCTAACCATTCCCAATCTTGTTTTGTTCGCATGGCAAATTGCTTTTTATTATTTATGCTAATAGTATCATAAGCAATCGTGGCCATTTGGTTTTCGTTTGCCCAACCGAACCTAAGCATAGGTATTGCTCCCTAGCGAAACTCAGCAACAACCAAAAAATGTAAAGCTAGATGGCAAAAAATTAAGAATGTTTACCCAGAAGTAACATTGATGTTGTTTTAATGCAAAGCTAGATTCCAGACTCAAAACAAGGCAAAGCCAGCAGTCTGAACAGAACAAATCAGATATTAACCATACTTCGCTTAGCAAAAAGGAGAAAAAGATAAATGAAATTAGCTTACTGGATGTATGCCGGGCCCGCACACATTGGCACTCTCCGCGTTGCCAGTTCTTTTAAAAACGTTCATGCAATTATGCACGCCCCATTAGGGGATGATTATTTCAACGTCATGCGCTCAATGTTGGAACGCGAACGCGATTTTACGCCGGTGACTACCAGTATTGTTGACCGGCACGTTTTAGCACGCGGTTCGCAAGAGCGAGTTGTCGATAATATCACCCGCAAAGACAAAGAAGAACACCCTGATTTAATTGTTTTGACTCCCACTTGCACTTCAAGTATTTTACAAGAAGATTTGCAGAATTTTGTGGAACGCGCTCAAATTGAATCAAAGGGCGATGTTTTATTGGCAGATGTGAATCACTATCGAGTAAATGAATTGCAAGCTGCTGACCGCACCCTGCATCAAATTGTGCAATATTACATCGAAAAAGCCCGGAAAAAAGGCAATCTTCCTGAAGGAAAAACCGAAAAGCCTTCGGTGAATATTATCGGAATTTCGACGCTTGGTTTCCACAATCACCATGACTGCACTGAGTTAAAACGGTTAATGGCAGATTTGGGAATTGAAATTAACGAAATTATCCCAGAAGGTGCTTGTGTTCACAACTTGAAAAACTTGCCGAAAGCGTGGTTTAATTTGGTTCCTTATCGGGAATTGGGGTTAATGACGGCGCGTTATTTAGAGCAAGAATTTGGCACACCTTTTGTGGATATTACGCCGATGGGTGTGGTAGAAACGGCGCGTTGCCTTCGCAAAATTCAGCAGGTTTTGAATGAGCAAGGTGCTGAGGTTGATTATGAAGAGTTTATTAATGAGCAAACTTTGCACGTTTCCCAAGCGGCTTGGTTTTCTCGGTCTATTGATTGTCAAAATTTAACCGGCAAAAAAGCAGTGGTATTTGGCGATGCTACTCATGCGGTGGCGATGACAAAAATTTTGGCACGGGAAATGGGAATTCATGTGGTATGCGCCGGCACTTATTGCAAGTATGATGCTGAGTGGTTCCGCGAACAAGTAAGCGAATATTGCGATGAAGTTTTAATCAGTGAGGATAATGCCGAAATTGGTAATATGATTGCGAGAATTGAGCCTTCGGCAATTTTTGGAACCCAAATGGAACGCCATGTTGGCAAGCGTTTAGATATTCCTTGTGGGGTGATTGCGGCGCCGGTTCACATTCAAAATTTCCCGATTGGATATAAGCCATTTTTGGGTTATGAAGGAACAAATCAAATTACGGATTTGGTTTATAATTCGTTTACTTTGGGAATGGAAGATCATTTGCTGGAAATTTTCGGTGGTCACGATACAAAAGAAGTGATTACAAAGGGAGTTTCCGAAGCTTCTGATTTGAATTGGACGAAAGAAGCGCAGACAGAGTTAAATAAAATTCCGGGGTTTGTGCGGGGCAAAATTAAGCGGAATACAGAGAAGTTTGCGCGGGAACGAAATATCAATCAAATTACGATTGAGGTGATGTACGCGGCGAAAGAAGCCGTCGGTGCGTAACATTTAATGGTGGGGCCGGCTTGCTGTTTGCGGGCCGGTTCTATTCAATTGGTATAATCAAGTCACGGGGTTTGCTGATAAACGCTAGGATTCGATTGTTATTGCTAGATAAAAGCGCTACCGCTTTGGAGAATTTTTGATTATGGTCAATCATCAAATCACATTAACTGAGGCAAATGCAAATCTCAACGAACTGTGCGAACAAGTTGTTGCTGATCGAGATTTTGTGATTATTACTCGACCTGATGGAGAAAATGTGGCCTTAATTGCGGCGGATGAATTAAATAGCTTGCTGGAGACAGTGCATTTGTTGCGTTCACCTAAAAACGCAGAGCGGTTGCTAAGTGCGATCAAAGAAGCAAAAGCCATAAGCTTGAAACCACAAACCTTAAAAGAAGTACGTCAGGAGTTAGGAATTGGCGAAGAAGGATAAGCAGGAATCACAACAAACGCCAATTAGAGATGCTGTTTTTAGGGAAAAGTTTCGAGAAGATTTGGTTTATTGGATCGAGACAGACCGAAAAACTGCTCTGCGTGCTTTTAAAGTAATTGAGGCGATTATGCGTGACCCTTTTACAGGAATTGGTAAGCCGGAACCCCTTAAATATTTAGAGCCTGGTACATGGTCACGCCGGCTGACTCAAGAACACCGCATCGTTTATTTAGTTAGGGATGATCGCATTGATTTTTTGCAAGCTAGGTATCACTATGAATAAAATTATTACTGGCTTTTAACATCAGTCTCAAAGGTAGCTCTCAAACTCGTGGCATTTCATTCGTCATAGGGTAGGCTTTACCGCCAAAAAACAAACCGGCATCCCGATAAACTTATCAAAAATGCCGGCCTATTTTCTTAAAAAAACCCTTTCTTAAAAATCCTCATCATCAATTTCTAACCGAGTAGGCGGAGGTGAAATTGTTTCTGGGGCTGCCGGCGGCGTTTCCTTCTTCAACTTAGAACGCGCCTCTGTTACCCGTCCCTTCGCCTGTTCTGCCACATCTTCCACCTTATCCTTCATCTCCTGAGCTCGTTCTTGCAACTCATCTGCAAGCTGCTGAGCTCCCCGTTTCAAACCTTCCGTACCCACTTGGGTGCGCTGCTTCAAATTTTCCCAATGATCCACCGTTTTCTCATAATCTTTTTGAGCAAAATCAGCCGCCTTACCGATTTTATGGTGCAAACCTTCCTCATACAATTCTGGATTAAGCGCCGCAATTTCTGAGACTATAATCCGTTTTGTACCAAAACTTTGAATCGCCGCCGGTGACATTACATAAATGCCATCCAAAACCCCACGCCAGCCACTGGAACTAAACAAATAATTCAGCACCACGCCGCTTTGGGAAACCACCAAATAATCAACTAACTTACCCGCCTCCTTGCCGGCATCTGTACAAAGTTCGTGGCCCAAAACCGTCACCACATCTTCCGGCTTTGGGGCATCCGCCGTTTCTGGTATCGCATTGACGAGGATATTTTCGCCAATGCGCTCAATTTGTCCCCAAGTAAACGCCCGCTTATTTCGACCCAGTAACCCCGCCTTGCAACTAAAGCCCACTACCTGGTGAGACTTAGGATCAAGCCAAAGCTGCTCTACAAAACCCACATCATCCGCCGAAACCCGATCAATCACCCGGCGGTTGATCAATTGGCTGCACTTCAAGACCTGTTCTTCTAAACTCATAAAAAAAGCTCCTGACAAAGAATAAAAACTTCCCTTGCCTTTACCTTCATTATGAGATATTTACTCTTTACTCAGCCAGCAACTTACCACACCGGCATCGTCTTTGCCGCTTGTTCAGCCGTTTAATCATCATAACCGCCTCAAAAATCTAACTAATGAGGGATTTGAGTTTGAGGTTGCAACTTCATATCATCCCCCACAGGAACCATCGTCTCGTCCTCGAAGGCTTGGTGCTTGACCGGCAAATCTGGCAT
Source organism: Ancylothrix sp. D3o (assembly GCF_025370775.1). Classification (NCBI taxonomy): domain Bacteria; kingdom Bacillati; phylum Cyanobacteriota; class Cyanophyceae; order Oscillatoriales; family Microcoleaceae; genus Ancylothrix; species Ancylothrix sp. D3o. The sequence goes on from NZ_JAMXEX010000013.1 coordinate 89,604, forward strand.
CACTTGCTGAGCAATCGTTTCCTCTGCCGAGATCGCTGTCAGTTCTTCGAGAGCTTGATTGCCAAAGCGAATTTGAATTTTTGGCCCAGAACGTGCCAAATGAATAATCGTTCCGTTTGTAACCGTGATATTAGAAATAGATTTACCGTCTATATATGTTCCATTTGTGCCTAAATTGACGATTTCCCATTTTGAACCGCGCCGGCGCAGTTCAACGTGGTAGCGGGACACTACAGCGCTGTATAGCACTACCTGATTATCAGTTGCTCGCCCAATCTTAATCGTTGAATCGTTTTCTTGAAAAGACCAGCTTTGAACCGGGACAGCCTGAAATGGATGCAGCAATATCAGTGTAATCACGGGAGAAACTCGCTTAATTTCGATACACCTGCTCGTCGCCTCTGATTTTGAGTTTTTTAATGAATGCCTCTCTCTCTAGGTATTTTGATATATTTACCCAGTAGAAAGGCATCCCTAAACTTACTCCACAGAAAAATGCCCGGCAGTCCTCAAGACATTTGGAACAAAAATGTTACCAAATCACCTTTGCCCAAAGCGATGCGATCTCCTGGGCGTAAGCGGTGGCGGTTGCCGGCGGGCAAGGGGAAGTTATTTACATAAGTGCCATTTGCACTGCCGACATCTTCAATATAATAACCGTCCCCTTCGACTCGCACATCCGCATGAACGCGAGAGACAATTTCTGAATTAGGAAATCCTGAGACATCAATATCTGGTGGAATTCGCTCATTGGGTTTGCCAATATGAACCACCGTTAAGGATGGCGGTAGTTCCATTAAGGTATTGGTTTGGACGTGCAGCAGTTTCGCGTTTACCTGATTTTGTAATTGCGTTTTGGAGGTGTTTACTGCTGGTGCGGGTGCCGGTGCCGGTGCTGGTGCCGGTGGGGGTATAAATGCCTCCTCTTCCGCCGCTGGTGCAGGGGTATGGGGGGGGGCCGTTGCCTGTGTCGTTTCTGCTGCTGGCACCTCCACTCCAACTACAGGGGCCGGTTCTACCAAAGGCTCAGGCACATTTAACGGTGGCACCGCTACAGTTGGGGCCACCGCAGGGCCAGATATCATCGTAGGAGGCAGGGGTTGGCTGGATGCGCTACTGTTTGCTTCCCCGCCAGCTTTAGCCTCTGCTCGCAGATCAAAGCCACATTGTCCGCAAAAAGTCGCATCAGTTTGAACAGAGGTACCGCAATTTGGACAATTACTCATAGCAGGTAATGGGGTTAAGCAAGCTTCGCACTGGATCGCTCCATTCGGGTTTTGGTGGTTGCAATTTGGGCAGACTATCATCGCATTCTTTACTTGCCATCAAGTTGATCTTAGAGGAGTTTTATTAATCTCACGGTTTCCATATCCGGATCTTAATATTCGGATTTCAATTTTTCCCCTGCTGATTCATCCAAAAGCCACCAAAGTTCCCCGGATGGCTGGATCAGTCGGGCTGGATATGTTTGGCTATCGGCTTTTTCTGCAAATATCTGCTCTAAGGCTGATATTTTGCCGGCACCGGCTACTAAAAACATAACGCAATCGGCTTGATTAATTAGCGGTACGCTAAAGGTAATCCTTGGTTGGCCGTCTTTTGAGCCGACGGTGACAAGCCTATCTCGCACGCTTAAGGCCGGTGTGTGGGGAAACAAACTGGCTGTGTGGGCATCATCGCCGATTCCCAACAAAATTAAATCAAATTTTGGCACCTCGGCGACCGGCACTTTAAAAAACTCTTGCAACTCGGCTTCGTGTTTGGCTGCATCAATGGCTGGATCACCGCTATTTGTGGGCATCGGGTGGATATTCTCGGCGGGAATAGGGACTTTATTTAGCCATGCTAATCTTGCCATGCGTTGGTTACTGTCGGGATGGTCTGGGGCCACATAACGCTCATCTCCCCAAAATACATGAATTTTTTCCCAGGGTAGGTTTTGTTGGCTGATCGCTTCGTAAAGCGGTTTTGGTGTGCTACCACCGGCTAGGGCTATCGTAAAGCGGTTGTGTTTTTCTATGCTGGTTTGGATTTTCTGGAGAACGATTTCTAAGCCTCTCTCGATTAGTGCTTCTAGGTTTGGTAATATTTCTACTTTTTTTTCCATTGTTTTTTGCTTTTTTTTGTGGGCTATCCGGCCCAAATTATAAGCACAGATTTGGGCAATCAGCGCGTTTTTTAGGATTTATTTAAGGTTTACTAAAAGAATTTATTCTGCTTTGCTAATTAAGGTACAGGCTGCCCAGCCTCTAGGAAGGGGATATTTTTGTTGGGTTTTGAGTCGGGGTTTTTCTTGATAGCTTTTTGGGGGAATTTTCGCGGCAATTAGGCGATTAAAAAGGCCGGTTTTGATGCTAGGAACGCCTCCTCAAAATTAGGCTATGGAGGTTTTTTTGTGGTGCCGGTTTTTTTTGAGGCCGGTGTTGTTATTTTTTCTGGGATTTTGTCTTTTCTGTTTTCCGCTTTTTCTTGGATCTTACTACTCAGATTTCTGGGAGATGTCCTATCCACCGGCGCCAAATTTTTTTTAGGTTGGGGGGTTGTATTTTGCCGCTTGACATGATATTATATTCATAATGGGATAGCGGCGTTTGTAAAAATTTGGCACGGATTTCTATTGTGATATAAATATACCCCGATGGCACGGAAAAGTCAACCCCCCAAACTCCTTTTTTTTGGGAAAAAATCCTTAAAAAAATTTAGAACCAAAAAAAGCCCCTCCGCCGTTCTGCGTGCTAACATTTAGCTAATTTCGCCTATACAAAAATCAAAATAAACTTATGGCTACTCTCAACCTGAAACCCACCCACAAGCCGGTAGAGTTATATTACCAAACATTAAACAACTTTATTAAGTTGGGGGCAAAGAATGAAGGGGCGGTAAAAGTAGCTTTTGCGGATTTATTAAGCGCTTGTTGTCAGCAATTTAAGTGGACATTGGTACAAGAAAATAGCCTTAAGTTAACGGAAAAAAAACGGATTCAAGTTGATGGGTTATTAGTTCGGGAAGATACCCTCAAACATGGCATCTGGGAAGCCAAAGATACGGATGATGATTTACCCAAGGAAGTACAAAAGAAATTTGCCAAAGGCTATCCCAAAGATAACATTATTTTTCAGTCTCCTAAACGAGTAATTATTTGGCAAGGCGGAAAGCAAGTTTATGATGGGGATATCACTAAACGGGAGGTTTTGGTAGAAAGTCTCAAGCTATTTTTTGAATATCGCCCACCCCAGATCGAAAATTGGGAGAAAGCAGCCGCAGAATTTGGAGACAGAGTTCGCAGTTTAGGAAAAAAGCTGGTTGAGTTAATTAAGGATCAACGGAAAACCAATAAAAAATTTATTGATGCTTTTGATGGCTTTAGTAATCTTTGCCGTCATTCGATTAATCCTAATATTTCTGACGCCGCCGTAGAAGAGATGCTGATTCAGCATTTACTCACGGAACGGATTTTTCGCCAGATTTTTAATAACCCTGATTTTACTAACCGCAATATTATCGCGGTGGAAATTGAGAAGGTAATTAATGCTTTAACTTCTAAGTCGTTTAGCCGTGCTCATTTTTTACAAGATGTAGATTATTTTTATCGGGCATTAGAAGAAGCCGCCGCGACAATTAAAGATTATAGCGATAAACAGCATTTTTTAAACACGGTTTATGAGAAGTTTTTCCAAGGGTTTGCAATTAAGGTGGCGGATACTCACGGGATTGTTTATACTCCGCAGCCAATTGTAGATTTTATGGTGAAAAGTGTTGATGAGATTCTGCAAAAAGAGTTTAATCAATCTTTGAGTGATAAAGGGGTGCATATTCTCGATCCGTTTGTGGGTACGGGTAATTTTCTGATGCGGGTGATGCGAGAAATTAGAAAAACTGCTTTATCTTATAAATATGAGCATGAGTTGCACTGCAATGAGGTGATGTTGTTACCTTATTATATTGCTTCGATGAATATTGAGCATGAATATTTGACGGCAACGGGGCAATATCAGCCTTTTGAAGGCATTTGTTTGGTAGATACTTTCTCGGATCAAGAATCGTTGCAACTGGATTTCTTTACTCCCGAAAATACCAAACGGGTGCAACGGCAGCAAAGTTCACCGATTTTTGTGGTTATTGGCAATCCTCCTTATAATACAGCGCAGGTTAATGAGAATGATAATAATAAAAACCAGAAATATAAGCAAAAGGGAGGGGTTGATCAGCGGGTAGCAGAAACTTATTCTAAAGACTCGAAAGCGACTTTAAGAAATAAGCTTTCCGATCCTTATGTAAAAGCATTTCGCTGGGCTGCGGATAGAATTAAAGAAGAGGGAATTGTTGCGTTGGTAACTAATAACAGCTTTATTGATAATATTGCCTTTGATGGGATGCGGCAGCATTTAGCCCAAGATTTTGATGCGATTTATGTTTTAGATTTGGGTGGCAATGTGCGAACTAATCCCAAGTTATCGGGAACGACTCATAATGTTTTTGGGATTCAAGTAGGGGTGAGTATTAACCTGTTGATTAAAAAGAAGGAAGGTAAAAAATCTCAATGTCAAATTTACTATGCAGCAGTGGGTGAGTTTTGGCGGAAAGAGGAAAAATACGCTTATTTAGAAAAATCTCAGCATTGGGGTGAGGTTGACTGGCAAGAAATTAAACCAGACAAAAAAAATACCTGGTTAACGGCAGGGTTGCAGGCTGATTTTGAAACTTTTATACCTATGGGAACCAAGGAAACCAAAGCCGCAAAGGGAGAAGCAAGGGATGCTATTTTTAAGTTATTTAGCAATGGGGTGAATACCAGTCGAGATATTTGGGCTTATAATTTTAATGACGATGAATTAGCAGCCAATATTCAACGGATGATCGCCACTTATAATGAACAAGTCAGAAAATGGCAGGATCGTCACGATAAATCCGTTAACGTCGATGATTTTGTCACCTATGATGATACTAAAATTAGCTGGTCTCGCGATTTAAAAAAATATTTAAAGCGAGGGGTTATCGTAGAATATAACCAAAATTACATCCGAAAATCTCTCTATCGTCCTTTTACCGCTTCTTATTTATATTTTGCTGCTTACTTAAATGATGTACGCGGTAAATTTCCCTACATATTCCCCACGCCAGAAACTGAGAAAGAGAATCGGGTAATTTGTGTAGTGAATGAAGCGCAAATACCATTTTCATCACAAATCACAAACTATATTCCTTGTCTTCATTATGGTGGACGACAAACTCAATGTTTCCCCTTCTACACCTACGATGAAGATGGAACTAACCGCCAAGAAAATATCACTGATTGGGCTTTAGATGCTTTTCGCCAAGAATACCAAAACCCCGCTATCAGTAAATGGGATATCTTCTATTATACCTATGCCCTTTTACACCATCCCACCTATCGGGAAAAATACGCCGATAACCTGAAACGAGAATTACCTCGCATTCCCTACGTCTCAAACTTTGATGGTTTCGCCAATGCGGGAAAACGCCTGGCGGAAATTCATATCAACTACGAACAACAACCGGAATATCGCCTCAATTTTATCGAAAATAATGAGGTTCCCTTAAATTGGCGAGTGGAAAAAATGAAACTCAGTAAAGATAAAACCCAATTAATTTATAACGACTTTCTCACCTTAGCCGGTATTCCCCCCAAAACCTTTGAATATCGCCTGGGAAACCGTTCCGCCTTAGATTGGATTATTGATCGCTATCAAGTAACCATTGATAAAAGGAGTGGGATTGAAAATGACCCCAACCGCTTAGATAATGAACAATATATTGTCCGGTTAATTGGTCAAGTAATTACCGTTAGTTTAGAGACAGTAGATATTGTTAATAATTTACCCCCCTTAGAGTAGAGACGTTCCGCTGGAACGTCTACAGCCTTCGTGGGGCAGGCATCTTGCCTGCCTTAAATCTGCCTTAAATCTGCCTTAAATCTGCCTTAAATCTGTGGGGCAGGCATCTTGCCTGCCTATTTCTCAAATTCTAAACTCCACCTATTTCTCAAATTCTAAACTCCACCTATTTCTCAAATTCTAAACTCCGCCGCCGGCGCCAATTTTTTTAAACTTAGGGGGTTGTATTTTACCGCTTGACATGATATTCTTTTCATAATGGGATAGTTGCACTTTTAAAAATTTGGCACAGATTTCTATTATGATATAAACATACCCCGATGACAAAAAAAAGTCAACCCCCCAAACTTCTTTTTTCAAAAAAAATTTCCCAAAAATTCTAAAAATTCCGCAACACAAACCGGCAGCAAGACAAACAACCCTTAAGGGCGCATAATGGCAGACAAATTTAACAAAATCCCAGAAAAGCTAATAATATTTACCCGTTATCCAGAACCAGGAAAAACAAAAACACGATTAATACCGGCCCTAGGCGTTGAGGGTGCAGCCAAACTACACCGGCACCTAATTCAACATACCCTTAATCAAGTGGAAAACCTCATAAAAAATAGAGCGGTAGAAGTAGAAGTAAAATATGCCGGTGGAAGCCAAGAATTAATGCAGAAACTTATACCCCCGCCAATTAATTGCACTCCTCAAAGTCAAGGCGATCTGGGAGAAAAAATGAAAAACGCCTTAGCCGAAAATTTCGCCCAACAAAAGCAGCGCCTCCTAATTATAGGCACAGATTGTCCGGGGTTAGATAACCACCGGCTCAAACAAGCATTTGACCGGCTTTACAATTATGATTTAGTCTTAGGGCCGGCCCTCGATGGCGGATACTATTTAATAGGAATGCGGCGAATGATACCCGAATTATTTGCAAAAATTGATTGGGGTACAGAAATCGTTATGCAGCAAACCCTAGCAATTGCTCAACATCTCAATTTAACCTACAGTTTATTAGATACTTTAGCCGATATTGACCGGCCAGAAGACTTAACCCTATTCAATATTGAGGCAAAATTATCGCCAAACTTCCCCTAAAAAAATTCATGCACTCAAGCAAAGCAAAAATTTCCATAATCATCCCCGTCCTCAACGAAGCCGGTATAATTGCCAAAACCATCAACAGTACCCAAACCGGCCAAAATATAGAAATAATCGTTTCTGATGGTGGTTCCGCTGATAGTACCGCAGAAATCGCCAAAAAAGCCGGCGCAAAAGTGATAAATTCACCAAAAGGACGCGCTTTACAAATGAATGCCGGTGTATCAATAGCCACAGGCGAAATTTTGCTATTTTTACACGCCGATACTGTTTTGAGTCCGGGGTATGACAGCATGATAAGACAGGCATTACAGCAAACCCAAACAGTAGCCGGTGCCTTTGAATTGCAAATTGATGGCTTACACCCCGGACTGCGGATGGTAGAAACTGCTGTAAATTGGAGATCGCGGTGGTTGCAAATGCCCTATGGCGATCAGGCAATTTTTATGCCAACACAGCTATTTAAGCAACTTGGCGGTTTTCCAGAAATGCCAATAATGGAAGATTTTGCGATGATCCAAAAACTGCAACGCCAAGGAAAGATTAACATTGTAAAATTGCCGGTGCTAACATCGGATCGCCGGTGGCACAAAAACGGCATCCTGAAAACTACCGCCATCAACCAACTGGTGATCCTCGGTTATTTTTTGGGAGTCCCGCCGGCTTCGCTTGCTGACTGGTATCGTCACTTATAGAGTTGAATTAAACCAAACCGAACACCCAAAATTTTATGATCGATCTCCGTCAACCCACCGCCATCGCCGCTCGCACTCTCACCATTGTCGGGATAATTTTAATTATCTCATCCCTGATAGACTATGTAATGCTGCTCTATCCTGCCAACCCAACGCAATCGCAATGGCGACTGGCAGTAATTACCCAACTCGTAGATCGCGGTATCCTGCCTATGGTGGGTTTAGCTTTTCTTTTTGCCGGTTATGGTTTTGAAGCCGCTGGGGGAAATGCAGCCTCACCCCGCAAAGCTTTAACGGATATCAAATTTTGGGGGCTTGTGCTTGCCAGCTTGCTAGGGTTGCTTTTTTTGCTGTTGTTTCCGCTTCACTTAAATAATATCCGTTTGGATAGAACCGAAAAAGTCAACGCCATTACCCAACAAGCCACCGTAGCAGAAGCCAGAGTCACAAGCCAAGTCAACAACCCAGAAATTGCCAAAGAAATTGAAAAACAACGCGATTTAGCCAAAAACCAACTAGCCGAACTCAGCAAAGACCCGGAAAAGTTAGAGCAAGCAATTAATAGCCCCCAAATACCTGAGCCAATTAAGCAAGTTTTACAGCAGTCTAAAACAAATCCTCAAGTGCTGCAAGATTTCCTTAATAACCAACTTAATCCTCAAACGCTGGCAGATCGGGAGTTGCAACGCATTCGCAGCGAACGCCAAAACGCGGAAGAACAAACAAACCAGGCGGCTTTAAAATCAGGTATTCAAACCGGCTCCTCTGCTTTACTTTTGGCATTGGGTTATAGTCTGATTGGCTGGACTGGGTTAAAAAATTTGGGTTACGTTAAACTTGGCCGGCGTAAACAAGCCCGCTAGGGGACTCTTGACTGGGGGAAGTCTTGGCACACCGTACAAAACCTCTGGCAATGTTTTCTATTTATATTCTCACTTACAACGAAGAAATTGATATTGCCGCGTGTATAGAATCGGCTTTGCTGTCGGATGATATTATTGTTGTTGATTCCCTCAGCACTGACCGCACGGTTGACATTGCCCAAGGCTATCCGGTGCGCGTTGTTCAGCACGCTTTTGAAACGCACGGAAAACAACGCACTTGGATGCTGCAATCCATTGATACAAAGTATGAGTGGGTGTATATATTAGAAGCCGACGAACGAATGACTCCTGAGTTGTTTGCAGAATGCTTGCAAGCTATGCAAAATGAGGAAATCAGCGGCTACTATGTGGCAGAACAAGTTATTTTTATGAATACATGGATACGCCACAGCACTCAATATCCTCGGTATCAAATGCGATTATTTCGCAAAAATCAAGTTTGGTTTACGGATTATGGCCACACAGAAAGAGAGGTATGTGAGGGAAAAACCGGCTTTTTAAAGGAAACTTACCCGCATTATACAAACAGTAAAGGATTGAGCCGGTGGATAGACAAACATAACCGCTATTCTAGTGATGAGGCCGCTGAGACTCTGCGCCAACTGGAAAAAGGCACCGTTAGCTGGCGGGAGTTAGTTTTTGGCCGGTCGGAAGTGGAACGCCGGCGAGCACTGAAGGATTTATCGTTGCGCGTTCCGTTTCGGCCTTTGTTGCGGTTTATTTATATGTATTTTTTTCTGTTGGGAATTTTAGATGGTAGGGCCGGTTTTGCTTGGTGTACCTTGCAGGCTTTTTATGAATATTTGATTTTGTTGAAAGTTTGGGAATTGAAAAACGACAAAAACCAAGCTTAACTCCGACACCGGCCCAAAAGCCAAATTAATCTTTGATTCGGCCACCGCTATGGGAAGACCGCACCCCTTACCTGTGGCCGGTTTATAAAAATTAATGTTACATTTAATACAAATTATATTAAGCTTTGCACCAAGCTCAGGGAGAAACTTATCTCCCAAACCCCCTCCCCTAGTACGAGAGGGGGGAGAATAGGGGGATGGCGCTTGCTGTTTTCTCCCTCAAGCCGGTTTTATCGTCCTTCTCTACTAGGCCAGCACCCGGCTGGGGTGGAGGAGGTAAAAACAGCTTTTCTGTGAAGTTGAAATATTACTTTACAAATCTGACAAAATATATACATAAATTGTTTAAGAGCCGCCGGTTAAAGTCTAGCCGATACGGCATCAAAAAAAGTCTTATAGACAGGCCAAAATTTCCACAGCCAGTTAAAGGAGAGTAGGGTATCCGTGACCAACCGCTTCATGCAGGACTTAAAAAATGACCTGATTGCCGGTCTGTTGGTGGTAATTCCTCTAGCTACCACGATCTGGCTGACTTACACAGTCTCGACTTGGGTAATTGGATTTCTTACAAAAATTCCCAAACAAATCAATCCCTTTGATGGACTACACCCCATCCTCGTCAATGTACTTAACTTAGCCGTAGGGTTGGCCGTACCCCTAAGCTGTATCTTACTGATTGGCCTCATGGCCCGCAACTTCGTGGGCCGGTGGCTTCTTGATGTTGGCGAACGGGTACTACAAGCCATTCCCTTTGCCGGTTCGGTGTATAAAACCCTTAAACAACTGCTCGAAACTCTCCTCAAAGACTCCAACGATAAATTCCGCCGAGTCGTTTTGGTAGAGTACCCCCGAAAAGGTGTTTGGTCTGTTGGGTTCGTCACCGGCACAGTCACCGCCGATATTCAATCCCACCATATCAATCCCATGATTGGCGTCTTTATCCCCACCACCCCTAACCCCACCACCGGCTGGTATGCAGTTATGGCAGAAGATGAAGTGGTCAACTTATCGATGTCCATAGAAGATGCCTTTAAAATTATCATCTCTGGTGGCATCGTCAGTCCCACTACGATCCCCCTCTCCCTCGCTAACACCGCAGAACGCCAACTCGAACCCTTAATGATAGAAGGACATCGCAGCAGCAGACCGGCAGCCGATACTTCCGCAACAAGCGCCAGCGCCGTAGATTAACCGGCCAAGGCTTCGCCGGTGTTTTTTCTGCCAAACAGTTGACCTAGATACAACAGATGAGAGATGATCAATGACCCCACCCGCCGGCAAGATCAAAATAGAACTAACCAAAGGCCGCACAAAACGCCATGATGCTACCCCAACAAATTGCCAGAGAACTTGCTTTGCTCAGCCATAGTCAAGTTTCCTCTAACTCGGAAAAAATCTCTAGCTATCAACTCCAAGACCTCGTGCTGGCAGCAATTCGCACCCTCACTGCCGAAATTAACGATACCCTGGAAACCGCCGCTGCTGAACTAAAGCGAGCCAACGACCGCTTGCTCACCAGCGACACCCGTAGCGCCGATGTAGACAGCGCTAAAGTTATGCTCAAGGAAGGTATCGAACTTACCCAAACCTCGATCAATCGCGTGGGAATGTCTTTACAGCTTCCTGAATTTATCCAATTGTCTAATCAAAAAACAGTCCGAGAATACACTTTGTTGATTCTCAGCAAATTGAAAGAACACCGCGAAGAAATTGATGAACTTATTAGCAGTTCTTTGGTAAACTGGCAGTTAAACCGGCTTCCCAAAATTGATAGCGATATTTTGCGGATTGCTGTGGCAGAAATTCAGTATCTCGGTCAGCCGCATCAAGTGGCAATTAATGAAGCGGTAGAACTGGCCAAACGCTATAGCGGTGAAGACGGATACCGTTTTATAAATGGCGTTTTGCGCCGCGTCAGCGACCAACTAAAAGGCGTCGTCAGGGGTGCTTAATCATTTGGTCATTTGTCAATGGTCATTTGTCCTTTGTAAGAATGTTGTTTTTTGCTTTTAATTCTTGACTATTGATAAATGACCGTTGATAAAAATAATTACAGGTAAAAATTATGGTATTTAATTGGTTCCGCCGGCAGTTTGATAAAACAGAAGAAACCCCAGAACAACAGCCCCAAGCTGATTTAGTTCCAGAGCAAGTTACAGAAGAAACTTCCCCCCCAGAAGAACAAGCACCGGCGGTAGCGGAAGATTATTTAAGCTGGGCAAAAGCTGCTTATAAAAATATTCAAAAACAACAACAAACTACCCCAACTGAAGCAGAAACTCCTACCGAAGCAGAAACCCTAACCGAAGCAGAAACCCCAGAAGTCGCACCGGCTTTAGCCGCAGAAACTCAAGAAACTCAAGCCATTGTAGAGCCACCGGCCCCAACCGAAACCAGCGAATCAGAACCGGCCCCAACTGAAACCGCCGCCGTTAGCGAAGAGACACCGGCTTTAACTGCGGCGGAAGTTGAAGAAACTCAAACAGAAGAACCTGCCCCTGCTTTACCATTTTGGGCAAAAGCCGAAGCTGACCGGCTGGAAAGAATGGAACGCCTGAAAGCGGATGCGGTGGAAATAATCGAACCCGAAACGAACAAACCAGCACCGCAAATGCTCTCAGAAGAAGAACTGGCAATGCTGGCTTTTGATGAGGGCTTTTTGTGGTCTGCGGAAATTTTAGCAGCCCAAGGCCGGCGTCCCGATGACGTATCCATCGAAGAAATTACCTGGCTGAAAAAACTCCGCCAAGGCTTAGATAAAACCCGCCGCAACTTGATTAACCAATTGCGGGCTATTGTTGGACAGGGGCCCCTTAATCAAGCTGGGGTGATGGAAATTGAATCGCTGCTGCTCCAAGCGGATGTGGGAGTTGCGGCTACCGATTTTATTATTAATGCTTTGCAGACAAAACTCCGCGAAGAAGCTTTACCCCCAGAAAAAGCCATTGCTTATTTGAAGCAAATTTTGCGGGAAATGCTGGAACGTCCCACCGGCAAAGCTTTAAGTGTTACTTTTGCCCCCGTTAAAGAAGAGTTGAATATTTGGCTGATTGTGGGTGTTAATGGGGCCGGTAAAACTACTACGATAGGTAAAATTGCTCATTTAGCTGATAAATCTGGCTATCAAACTTTGATTGCTGCTGCTGACACCTTCCGGGCGGCGGCGGTGCAACAGGTGAAAGTGTGGGGCTCGCGCAGTAATGTAGAGGTGATTGCGAACCCTGGACAAAATACTGATCCGGCGGCGGTGGTGTTTGATGCCATAGCAGCCGCCCAAGCAAGGGGAACAGAATTGCTGCTGGTGGATACGGCGGGCCGGTTGCAAAACAAGAAAAATTTGATGGACGAACTCAGCAAAGTCCGCAGAATTATTGAGAAAAAAGCCCCGAATGCTAAAGTCGAATCGCTGTTAGTTTTGGATTCAACTTTGGGACAAAATGGCCTGAAACAAGCCGAAGTTTTTGGCGAGGCGGCGCAATTAAGCGGGGTGGTCTTGACAAAACTCGACGGAACTGCTAAAGGCGGTATTGCTTTGGCTGTGGTGCAGGAGTTGGGTTTGCCGGTCAGGTTTATTGGGGCCGGTGAGGGTATTGAAGACTTGCGCCCGTTTTCTAGCTATGAGTTTGTCGAAGCTTTGCTGAGTGATTAATTGCTAAAAGCGGTTAAGAGAATTAATTATTTAGTCCGTAGGACTTTTTTCGTGTAGACGTCGGTTTTAACCGGCGTTTTAGTTCGTTTAAGTAAGTCAACTTAATTAAACTCTGGGTGTAATGTAGGTTGGGTAGAGGAACGAAACCCAACACTCTCCAGGCTTTGATGGGTTTCGCTTACGCTCTACCCATCCTACAAATAATTAAGTGCTTCTACTTAGACGTCGGTTTTAACCGGCGGTTTAGTTCGTGTAGACTCTGGCACGGCCTCTACAAGGGTATGTCTATTTGCAGTTTTTAGTTGACAAAAAAATGAAAGTATGATATACAGCCAGAAAAAAGAAAAAAGTCAATCACTGATGACCAATCAGTGTAAAACTATGTAAATTAGCTTGACAGTTTTAAGCGGAGTGCGTTAAAAGAATTCATCAGCTTATTTTTTTATGGTAAGCAACCAAGAAAACTGGTTATTAGACCAGGGAGGTGCCGGCATCAATTTGGCACTAAATAGATAAGCTGTTTATCCTTAAATTGCAGATAATGCTTTGAAAAGCTGTGTTTGGTATTTTAAGGAGCCAAAACAGACTTTGGTTGAGAGGGGCGATGCTTTTGGTCGGAAGTTTTGACCGGCATCGAGAGATCAAAGACGCGCCATTAAAGGGACATCGAGCTTTTGGTAATGGTGTGGATTTCTCCCCAAAACGGCGGGAAAAATAATTTCTGAAATCGCCGTGACGAATTATGATGAACACATTTATGGAGTGTTTAAAAAAAGCCGGTTGGTACCCCCGCTCATCAGAACCATTCTGGACACAGAGAAGTTGCTTGAGCGAGTCCAAGCGTTGCACTCCAGCCCCTTATCCCACAAACTATTCGCCACATTCCATGAGTGCTGTACCAATTCCTCGACATGGCCCGCAACCCTTGTACCCCGATGTTAATATGGGGGCGCCTTCCCATAAACCCATGCTTCCAACAAACAACTTTGGTGAACCGGCCCCAACAAGTGCTGATATGACTCCAGTTTTTGCCCTCAAAGAACTGGTAGCACGTTTGCAGCGCGAACAGCATAAAATCCAAGATTTGCTCAGTTCGCTGGGTTTTGCACTTCGCAGTTTTAATAATTTGAATCAGTTTTTAGAGTTAATTCCTCTGGTAGCGTCACGGGTGACGGATGCCGACGGGGGAGCGCTGGTTTTGTTTAAACCAAATGGTCAGGTGAGGTTGCAACGTTTACATTGTCAGGAGGGCCGGCAATGTCAGGATATCCGCCAAGCCATTGAGGCGGCGACTCGTCAGGTGACGGCTTCCTCCCTCGGTGGGCCGGCGCCGGTGATGCCAAATACGGCGACGCTGGATTATGAAGTTAGCCGGGTGTTGGGATCAGAGGTGCAGCTTTTTGGCACGGCTATTTTAATAAAAAATGTTGAGCGGGGCCGGTTGTATGTGTTCAGCCGCGATGCGGAATATACCTGGACGGAAACTCGCCAAAAGTTGGTGAGGTTGGTGGCGGATCAAACGGCGGTGGCGATAGAAAATGATGAGCTATCGGTGGAGTTGCGCCAAAAAGAACGGCTAGATCGGGAATTGGAAATTGGGGCAGAGATACAGTTGCGTTTGTTGCCTCGTCAGTGTCCACAAATTAAGGGCGTTGAATTGGCGGCCAAGTGTGAGACGGCGAATCGGGTGGGGGGAGATTATTATGATTTTATTCCCACGACGCCTGAATGTGCGGCGAGTACGTTGCGGGATCGCGGGGTGATAAAACAAGGGGCCGGTACAGATCGCTGGAGTGTAGTGATTGGCGATGTGATGGGTAAGGGTGTGCCGGCTGGTTTGATTATGACGATGACGCGGGGAATGTTGCGGGCGGAGGTGCTGAACCGGCATTCACCGGCCCGAATTTTGCAACATCTCAACCGGGTGATGTATGCGGATCTGGAAAATTCCCATCGGTTTGTGACGCTGTTTTATTCCGAGTATGACCCGCAAACGCGGATGCTGTATTACAGTAATGCAGCCCATCATCCGCCGTTGTTATGGCAAGCTTCGACGGGGAATCTTTTACGGTTGGATACTTTGGGGATGTTGATTGGTTTGGATGCGGAGACGACGTATGAAGAAGCGAGCATCCAACTTCAATCGGGAGATACGATTATTTATTACACGGATGGGTTTACGGATGCTGCAAATCAAAGTGGTGAGAGGTTTGATGAGGATAATTTGAGTAAGGCGTTTGAGTGGGCGTGCCGGCACTGCGATACACCAGAGGCAATTTTAGATTATTTGTTTGAACGGGTGGAGCAGTTTATTGGCCCGGAAAATCGCAATAGTGATGATATGACTTTGGTGGTGATGAAAATTCTACCGGAATAAGGGGATAGAATTTGAGGAAAGTCTTGCAGGGAAGTGGTTGTGAAAAGCCGGTTCGCTGCAAGGCTTTTTAACTTCCAGAAGATTTGCTGACAAAATAAAAAAGATAGCCGGCTCTCCACAATTTGACAGTTTGTTCTATGATGGTTATGCCTTCTGGGTGAGATTGGTGTGGGGTTTGCAAGGGCAAACCGTTGCGCCACAGCCCAAGTTTTCTATTTTTTGATAAAAAAATCATGGTTTTAGTTATGCAAATTACATCAGAGTTAGCCAACCTTCATTTACCGATAGTTGATTTGCTGGCGCAAAAAGTAAGTGATCCTGATTTTGGGGGTCAAGTTGTAAAAGCTTGGAATAATTTTGTCAGTACCGGCCAAATTTGGGCGCTGCTTATTGGTATTGTGGTGGGCTATGTTTTTCGTGGGTTGAATCGGTATTAAGGCCGGTTGATGAGGAAACAATAACATAATTAAGCCCGTTTTCAGTCAGAGAACGGGTTTTTAGTGATAATTTTAAGAGTGTAGAAATCGGGGCAATTACTATGGCAGAGCAAAAAACGTGGAGTCAGCGGTTTGAAGGGGCATTACATCCGGCAATTGTCCGGTTTAATGCGAGTATTGATTTTGATATTGAGCTTATTGAATATGATTTAACGGGTTCTTTAGCTCATGCAAAAATGCTGGCAAAAACCGGCATTATTTCTGCTGAAGAAGGAGAAAAAATTGTTACTGGTTTAGAGCAAATTCGCAAAGAATATCAAGAGGGTTTGTTTAATCCGGGGGTGGATGCGGAGGATGTGCATTTTGCGGTGGAACGCCGGCTTACTGAAATTATCGGGGATACGGGGAAAAAATTACATACGGGCCGGTCACGCAATGACCAAGTAGGGACGGATACACGGCTTTATTTACGCGCTCAAATTGAACAAATACGGGCGCAAATCAAGGATTTTCAGGAAGTTTTGCTAAGTTTAGCCGAGCAAAATATTGAGACTTTAATTCCCGGTTATACGCATTTACAAAGGGCGCAGCCTGTTAGTTTGGCGCATCATTTGTTAGCGTATTTTGAAATGACACAGCGCGACTGGGAACGGTTGGGAGATGTGTACAAACGAGTAGATATTTCGCCGCTGGGTTGTGGTGCTTTAGCGGGAACAACGTTTCCAATAGACCGGCATTATACGGCAGAATTATTAGGATTTAGCAGCGTTTATTCTAATAGTTTAGATGGAGTAAGTGACCGAGATTTTGCGATTGAGTTTTTGAATGCAGCCAGTTTAATTATGGTGCATTTGAGCCGGCTTTCTGAGGAGGTGATTTTGTGGTCGTCGCAGGAATTTAATTTTGTGACATTGACAGATAGTTGTGCAACCGGCTCTAGTATTATGCCACAAAAGAAAAACCCAGATGTGCCGGAATTGGTACGAGGAAAAACGGGCCGGGTTTTCGGACATTTGCAGGGAATGTTAGTTTTGATGAAAGGCTTACCCCTAGCTTATAACAAAGATTTGCAAGAAGATAAAGAAGCGCTTTTTGATGCTGTTAAAACCGTCAAAGCTTGTTTAGAAGCGATGACAATTTTGATGAGAGAAGGGATTGTCTTTCGCAAAGAACGTTTGGCGGAAGCGGTGGCAGAAGACTTCTCGAATGCGACGGATGTAGCTGATTATTTGGCTGCAAAAGGTGTGCCGTTCCGTGAAGCTTATAATTTGGTGGGTAAGGTTGTGAAAACTTGCTTGGCGGGGGGTAAGTTGTTAAAAGATTTAACCCTGGATGAGTGGAAAACTTTGCATCCAGCTTTTGAGCAAGATATTTATGAAGCCATTACTCCTAAACAGGTAGTTTCGGCGCGAAATAGTTTCGGGGGAACGGGTTTTGAGCAGGTGAAAAGGGGATTGGCTGAAGCGAAATCCAAGATATAAATTAACCGCAGATGAACGCATATACGCAGGCAAGATGCCTGCGCCACAGATAACCTATCCGCGTTTATCCGCGTTCATCTGCGGTTAAAAAATCTTAATCCGGGTGGTGATTGAGATGAAAACATTTATGATGAGAGATAGAGGTTTAGGGGGCGAAAAATGTCTTCTCATCACGATCATCATCACGAACCGGCTAATTATAATCGGGCTTTTATTGTTGGGTTTATTTTAAATATTTGTTTGGTTGGGGCTGAGATTGTTTATGGGTTTATGGCGCATTCGTTGGCGTTGTTGGCGGATGCGGGACATAATTTGAGTGATGTTTTGGCGTTGTTTTTGGCGTGGGGTGCGAGCCGGTTGAGTTTGCGGGCGCCGTCGGTTCGTTTTACTTATGGGTGGCGCCGGAGTTCGATTTTGGTGGCGTTGTTGAATGGGGTTTTTTTGTTGGTGGCGACGGGGGGGATCGCTTGGGAGGCGATTGGTAGGTTACAAGATCCGAAGCCGGTGGAGGGGGGTTTGGTGATTGGGGTGGCGTTGGTGGCGATTGTGGTTAATACGGCGACGGCGCTGATGTTTATGTCGGGGAGTAAGGGGGATTTGAATATTAGGGCGGCGTTTTGGCACATGGCGGGGGATGCGCTGGTGTCGTTGGGGGTTGTGTTGGCGGGGGTGGTGATTTTGGTGACGGGGTGGTTGTGGTGTGATCCGGTGATGAGTTTGGTGGTGGTGGTGGTGATTGTTTGGGGTACTTGGGGGTTGTTGCGGGATGCGGTGATTTTGGCGTTGGATGGGGTGCCGGTTTCTGTTGAGCCTTTGGCGGTGCGGTTGTTTTTGTCGGAGTTACCGGGGGTGATTGAGGTGCATGATTTGCATATTTGGGGGATGAGTACGACGGAGATTGCGCTTACTGCTCACTTAGTGATGCCGGCTGGTTGTCCGGGGGATGATTTTTTATATATGGTGAGAGAGGAGTTGCATCATAAGTTTGATATTGATCATGTGACGTTGCAAGTTGAGATTGGGGATGCTTGTTATCCTTGTGTTTTGGCGCCGGATCATGTGGTTTAAAGTTGAAAGCCGCCGGTTAAAACCGGCGTCTACAAGAAAAAAACCCCTTCGGGGTTGGAGATGTTTATTAGTTGGGTTGGGTGGTTGAAAGCCGCCAGTTGAAAGCCACCGGTTAAAACCGGTGTCTACAGGAAAAAAACCCCTTCGGGGTTGGAGAGGTTAATTATTCGTGTTGGAATTATTGGAATTAAAATACGATTTTTTACGGAGATGGTGATGGGAAGGCCGGTGATATAAGTTATAATTGAAGGAAGTAAGGACTCCGACGTTTAAGTAGGAGGGAACTATGCAAATTAAAAATAATTTAGAAATGGGAAAAGTTTTTGCGACTCTAACAATTATTAATCGAGCCGACCAAATTCGGGCAGAAGATGGGACAATTTCAGCAGACCAAGTTCGCTCAATAACGCTCAAAAATGTTTTGGTGGATACGGGTGCGACGACTTTGTGTTTGCCGGCGGATGCTATCGCTAAATTAGGGCTGAAGCTTCTTAAGGAGGTGGATGTAGCAACGGCGATGGGTATTGGTAAGGCTCGGATTTTTCGGGATGCTACTATATCTATGTTTGAGCGTGAGGGAACGTTTGAGTGTTTGGAGTTACCGGGAGGTGGAGATGCACTTTTGGGGGTGATTCCTTTGGAGGCTTTGGGGTTAGAAATTGATTTAAAGAATCAAGTTTTGAAGCCTTTACCGATTAGTCCAACGGAAACTTATTTGACGATTTTGTAGAGAAAGGGTGCGGGTTTTTTTGAGGGGGTTAGGGTGTCAAGTTTGACGGGGTGAATGTATAGTCGCCACCGGTTAAAACCGGCGTCTACAGGAAAAAAACCCCTCCGGGGTTGGAATAGTTAATTATTGGGCTAGAAACCGGCTTTATTACGAGTTTGTGGTGTTGAGAAAGGGGAATTAAAAAAAGGAGTTATTTGAGGGATGTGATGTGTGGGGAATGGGGGCCGGTTTTTTTTGAGGTGTAAAGAGGTGTGATACGATAAATGTATTGTGTTAATTAGGAAAATCGGCTATTTAGTAAAAAAGTTATGGCAATAACGACTCTGAAGGAAATACTTAATCAGCTTGATAAGCTTGAAACACCAGAGCTTAAAGAGCTTAATCAAACTATTCAAAAATATCTAACACAGCGAGAAGAGTCTGTCAAGAAAGCCGGTTTTCACCAAGCTTTGATTGATTCGGGATTAGTTAAGCAAATTAAGTATCCTATTAGCTATGAGGAGAGGGGTGAAAGGCAATTGATTGAGGTGGAAGGAAAGCCGGTTTCTGAAACGATTATTGAGGAACGGCGTTAAATGGCAATTTATTTTATAGATACTAGAATGACCACTTATCAAAAAAGTTTTTAATAATTTCTTGAGCTTTTGATACTGTTATACCCAAAGCTTTTCCTATTTCATAACTAATATCAAAAATCCATTCTTTAAATGAATTTTGTGATTTAGAAACAATACTTCTTTCATAACTGTCCATTTCGTTCAACTTTTGTAGTAAACGCTGCCTTAATAATTGAGTGGTTGAAAGAGCATCTTCTACTTCGGAAGGATAAAATTCATATCCACAATAACAGTAAAATTTACTATCAAGGATATACCACTGAGCGCTACAAGATTCACATTTAACTTGTCTTTGATAAGGTTCAACCAACAATTGGCCATTAAAAACACAATCTTTATGATAATTTTCCCCCCATTGTTTACCACAACTGGGGCATTTAGGAAAAGGAAATGTTATCCATTCGCTCATAATGATTACTTTTAAGGAAAAAAAACTTGACCTCTACATACAAAACAATAATGTAGAGGTATTAAGATAATCAAAGCAGAGTTTAACGTAATCCAGCTTTCCAGCCTTCAGACCATCCGTCACCAATTGATTTGATTATATCTCTGCCAAAACCAACTACTTCTCCCACAATATAGCCAAACAGTTTAGCAATAGACTTAAATAAATCGGCTACAAAAGCCCTTAAACTTGCTTCCGATTTTGCTGCTATCCTCAAGTCAGCATCGCTCATAGATTTGATTTCGTCCAATAATCTTTGTCTAATTTTATCTATATCTTCGCTGGGAATGTTAGTTTCATTAGGAACATTTCTCATTCTCATTGCTAAATCTCCTTATTTTTTATTTAACTTCATTTTGACTAGATATTCTATTAAAGTCCCTGTTTTTTTAGCCACGCTAAAAATGCTTTTTGATCTCCAGCAAATTTAGCAAACTCTTCCGGTGGCATTTTATCAACAATATCAGACATCTTTCCAGGTTGAAGTGGTTGGTTATTTGCTCTTTCTCGTCTTTTTTCTGGAGGTAATAGCTGAGGATCAACTAACTCCAGAAAATCAGCCAATGCTTTACGAGATGCAACAACCCATCTTCTTTTATTAGGGACAGCATCCATCATGGCATCAAAAAGCTGGGGTAAATGGTACCGTTTATGCGCTGAATATCCTACAATTTTTCCTTTCCATGTGGGTAATACCTCACGAATTTTTCTTTTAACATCATGGATTCGTCCTTTAATGTTTTCTTCTTGTTCTTCGCTAGGTAAATTCGCTAAAGGATGCCAAGCATTTTCCCCCGGATACACTAGCTCTACTTTATTTAAGGCAATGACCATCCGATCTAAAAGCCTAGGATCAATTGCTTTGAGTTCTCTTTCTAAATATTGCTGTACAGAAGCGATAGCCCGATTTTGTGCATCTAAAATCCATAAAGCAACATCTACATCTTTTAAGACTTTTTCGTAAAGTGCAATATGTTCTCTTTGTTTTAATTGACTTTCACCTAATCCAGGCATATCATAAGCAACTAATGCTCCCTTAACTCCTTCTACTTTATTGAATGAGACTTCTACTCCTCGTACCTCTTGGGTGCAAGCCTCGATATGACTCACCTCAAAACCTGCATTAAAAAGTGCGTTGAGGGTAGAGGATTTTCCTACTCCCGTTTCACCAATAAAAGCAAAACGAGGAGGAGGTTCATTATCTACCTTTTCTTCAATCATCTGGTAGATTTTTTCAAAATCATCTTCAGATATCTTCTGATCGCCCAGAATGTCTCTTGCTAAACCTTGGACTAAACCTCGTAAATCCATAATATTTTTCAGAACAGTAAAGCGGAATCTTCTCGAATGCTAAATCCTGCGTTCCCAACACTGCCACCCGAAAGGAACTTATATTCTGCCTTCTTTTGTAACAAATTTTTAACCAAAAGCCTGAAAAAACTTGATTTTGTTGGTTAAATCTAAGCTATAATAGCCGAAACTCCCACCCCGCCTTGAGCCTATGACTATTCCAGATATTACAGAAGTTTTACAATTGGTAGATGAGTTAGTTCACAAACAAACAGGCGAACACTTAGACGATCTCCAAAAAAAAGTTATTAAAGGACTGTGGGAAGGAAAAAGTTACACAGCAATTGCAGATAAACATAAATATAAAAGTTCAAATTATATCGGAGATGTTAGTCGTAAGTTATATAAAATTTTGTCATCCCAGCTAGGAGAAGATGTTAGCCAATCTAATTTTTGTTGGACTATAGAAAGATTCATTAATAAATCTAAATCTAACTCAGTAAGTCAAGTTCAGCAAGGCTTGATTAATAATAGCCATATCAGTTTATGTTCTAAGAAGACTCAAGATAATTCTGAAAATAATGAAGAGAATTATCCCAATAAATCCTACCACGATTTAACCCTAGCCCCAAAAATAACCCATTTCTACGGACGCGAAAAAGAACTCAAAACCCTATCTGATTTCCTGCTCCAACAAAACACCCGCCTCCTCTCAGTCTTAGGATTACCCGGAATTGGCAAAACCACCCTCGTTAAACAATTTCTTGACCAAAACCGGCAACACTTTGATATCCTAATCTGGAAAAGCATCAAACTCAGCCCATCCTTAGATACCATCATTAATGAAATTATCACCGCTACCAACCCCGACCCCCTGATAGCAGACAACCAATTAACGCAACTTTTAAAACTTTTCTCTCAGCAAAAATGTTTAATCGTCCTAGATGACGTGCAAGAAATATTCACCGGCCAACAATTCACCGGCCAATATAAAACGCAATATAAAGACTATAAAACCCTCTTCACAAGAACCACAGAAGTTGAACATCAAAGCAGCTTAATCTTAATTAGTCAAGAACAATGTCAAGAAATGCACGGCTTAGACGAAGACTTCTATCCTGTTAAATGCTTAGAACTAGAAGGCTTAGACAACACCGGTATCCTCAAAAATCAAGGCTTAAAAGATGAGGAAAATTGGCTAAAAATAATTGATTTATATGAAGGAAATCCCCGATACTTAAAAGATATTGCCGGTTTAATTAAAAATGTCTACTGTGGCAGAGTTTCCGAATTTTTAGCAGAAGATAGCCTGATTCTCACACAAAATATAAAATATTGTTTAAGTGAATTATTCCAGCGATTATCCCCCGGCGAACAAGAGATAACTTTAAAATTGAGCCAATCGAAAGAGCCGGTTTCTAGGGATGATTTAAGACAAAATTTAGAACTGTCTTCAAGCGATTTAATTAATGGATTATGCTCTTTAACCAGACGCTATTTACTCAAAAGAATCGAAGGGGAGAAAGTAGTATTTAATTTAGGGCCGGTTTTCAAAGAATATGTAAGGTTGTCAAAATTGAGAGATTAAGCCGACGGAAACTTTGATAACCCTGTTGGCAATCCTGGGATATCTAAAATGCAAAATCTCTTAAGGAAAGTAATTATAAAATTCCTTACGATGTAGCACACGGAAAAAAATAACGACTTCGCCATCAAATGTTAAACCAATGCGATAGTCACCTACCCGAATTCGATAAGCATTTTCATAGCCTTGTAATTTTTTTACTTGTCTTAATTCTTCAAAGTCTGGCGTATTCGGTATCTCTTCAAAGACAAGGGTTTTAATTGCTCCAAAAATCGGCGTACTTTTAAGAGATTTTAAGTCTTTGATAAAACTAGGGAGATACTCTGTATTCACTGTTTTTCAAGTTCTGTAAGGGCTGCTTCTAAGTTTAAAGGTGTTTCGTCTTTTACTTCCATCATCGCACGCACAAGTCCTTCATCTTCAATGGCTTCAACAAGACGCTGATAATCATTGAAATCTATCACGACTTTACGAATATGTCCGTCGGTGTCTAGGATTAATTCTTGGGCAAAGGGGTAATTATCTGCTTTCATTTGAGTTTTGCTGTTTTAGTTTTATGAATTTAATTTCAAAATAGGTATAAGTTGGAAGGTATTTCACGCAACCCAAAAAATCCATTTTTTATGGCTGGTGAAAAACTAACACAATTATAACAAAAAAAGCTGGGCAAAGCCCAGCCTAAAAAATTAACGAGAAGCCACCGGCATCCCTAAAATATCCTCAATCTTCGGCATATCCTCAAGCGGAATAACCCGCCCTTCATCCTCAAACCCAGCAATTTGATCAAAATTCAAATAACGATACAAATCACCGGCAAAAGGATCAATCTTCTTAGCCACAATTTCCTGATATTCCTCTACCGTTGGAATACGCCCCAACAACGAACAAACCGCCGCCAACTCCGCAGAACCAAGATACACCCGCGCATCCTTACCCATGCGATTATTAAAATTACGAGTTGACGTTGAAAACACCGTCACACCATCCTTAACACGCGCTTGATTCCCCATACACAAACTGCATCCCGGCATCTCAGTACGCGCACCGGCAGCCCCAAAAGTACCGTACACACCCTCCTCTTTCAACTGATACTCATCCATCCGAGTTGGCGGACAAATCCACAATCGAGTTTGCACCGATCCTGCACCTTCCAAAACCTTCGCAGTTGCCCGATAATGACCGATATTAGTCATACAAGAACCAACGAAAACCTCCTGCACAGCATCCCCCGCAACCTCCGACAATAACTTAACATTATCCGGGTCATTTGGAGCCGCCACAATTGGCTCTTTAATCTCATTCAAATCAATCTCAATTATCTCCGCATACTCCGCATCCGCATCCGCTTCCAACAAAACTGGATTCGCTAACCACTCCTCCATTTTTGCGACGCGGCGCATAATCGTGCGAGCATCTTGATAACCGCGCGCTGCCATATTTTTCAGCAGCGCCACATTCGAGCGTAAATACTCCGAAACAGTCTCTACACTCAACTTAATTGTACAACCGGCACAAGACCTTTCTGCCGTCGCATCTGTCAATTCAAAAGCCTGCTCAACTTTCAAATCTGGCAAACCTTCAATCTCCATAATTCGCCCGGAAAAAACATTTTTCTTGTTTTGTTTTTCCACCGTCAGCAAATTTTTTTGAATCGCTATATAGGGAATTGCATTAACAATATCCCGCAGGGTTACACCCGGTTGCAATTCACCTTTAAACCGCACTAAAACTGACTCTGGCATATCCAACGGCATCACACCGAGTGCTGCGGCAAATGCTACCAACCCAGAACCGGCAGGGAAAGATATACCAAGAGGAAAACGAGTGTGAGAATCGCCACCTGTTCCCACCGTATCCGGTAACAACATCCGATTTAACCACGAATGTATAATTCCATCCCCCGGACGCAAAGCCACACCGGCCCGTTGTGCGAAGAAATCCGGCAAGTCTTTGTGAGTTTTGATATCCACCGGCTTCGGGTATGCCGCCGTGTGACAAAAACTCTGCATCACTAAATCTGCCGAGAAACCCAGACAAGCTAACTCTTTCAACTCATCCCGTGTCATTGGGCCGGTGGTATCTTGTGAGCCGACAGTGGTCATGCGTGGTTCGCACGATGTACCAGGGCGCACACCCGGTAATCCGCAGGCTTTGCCGACCATTTTTTGTGCGAGAGTATAGCCTTTGCCGGTTTCTGTGGGAACAGTGGGACGCACGAACAATGTGCTAGGTTCTAAACCTAATGCTTCCCGTGTTCTGTCGGTGAGGGTGCGGCCAATTAATAGCGGAATCCGGCCACCGGCCCGCACTTCATCTAAAATCGTATCCGGTTTCAACGTAAAAGTAGATATCACTTCCCCGCTTTCGTTGGTAATCTCACCTTTGTAGGGGTGAATTGTAATTACCATGCCGGTTTCCAAGTTCGTCACATCACACTCAATAGGTAACGCCCCGGAATCTTCCGCAGTGTTAAAAAAGATAGGTGCAATGGCACTCCCCAAAATATAACCACCGTTGCGTTTATTCGGCACATAGGGGATATCGTTACCAATGTGCCATAACACAGAGTTGATCGCTGATTTGCGAGAAGATCCTGTCCCAACCACATCGCCAACGTAAGCAACGGGATGACCTTTTTGCTTTAACTCTGCAATGGTTGCCAAGCCGCCAGGCATCCGTGATTCCAGCATGGCGAGGGCGTGGAGGGGGATATCTGGACGGGTGGTGGCGTGGGTGGCCGGTGAAAGATCATCGGTGTTGGTTTCGCCAGGGACTTTAAAAACCGTTACCGTGATGGTTTTGGGGAGTTTGGGGCGAGAAATAAACCACTCACCATTTGCCCAAGAGTCGATGACTTGTTTGGCGTAGGGGTTGACATCCGCCAAAGCCAGGACGTCGTTAAAGGCATCAAATACCAGGAGTGTTTTACTCAAAGCAGCAGCAGCGGCGCTGGCAATGGAGGGGTCGCGGTCTTGTAGCAAGCTCACCAATGATTGCACGTTGTAGCCGCCTACCATTGTACCCAAGAGGGTGACGGCCCACTGGGGTGCAATTAGCGGACATTCGATCTCACTTTTAGCGATGGCGGTTAAAAAGCCGGCCTTAACATAAGCGGCTTGATCAACTCCGGGGGGAACGCGATCTCGCAACAGTTCAATCAGGGTTTCTTCTTCGCCGGCTGGGGGGTTTTTCAGCAATTCGCAGAGTTCGGATGTTTGCTCGGCGTTGAGGGGCAGGGGCGGAATACCCAAGGCTGCCCGTTCGGCGGCGTGTTGGCGATAAGATTCAAGCATTCTGGCTCTCTCCACAGATGGCACGAGTTAATATTTGTTACGGTAGGGGCTTTTATTTTACACCCTATGGGTTGAGCGTAATTCCAGCCTAGCTTGAGATAATGTTTCTGGTGAACGAATTATCGCTCTTGTTTTTTACTGTTTTGATTGAAATATTTTTGTGAGGTTCGGGTTGCCGGCTTGATTTTTATTTATATAAATTTTGATGGTGTAACATAAGTATGGTTGGAGTGATAGGTAATTGTGCTATTTTTTGCCAGCCGTTGACACCGGCCCGTCAACAAGCGGGCGAACCATCCAATTTTCTTGGCCCTACAGGTTTTTGGGTGCCAGTTCACAAAAATTTAAAACTTTTCCAGAGATTATTAATTTTTTTTAACAAATAGTTTGGAAATAGCCTAGGGAATATTCAATAATAACGATTAGATAGTCTAAGAGATATTGGGTGAGATGTCAGCGCGGCATCAGCGAGTAGAAATACTCATCACTTGGGTTCGGGCTACATTTTCCTGTGACCGCCTTTTTAGGTTCGCGCATGGCTTTCATCCTTGTTTATCCTAGGGATTATTTATGTGAGAAAAGGTAAATTGTTGAGATTTTCCAAGCAAGCCCTGATAGCTTTAAAATATTTAATAAAAGTTAAAGTTAGCCAATTGACGGGGCAAAACAGTTTTGCTAAGATCCACAGACGATTTTAAATACGAGCCAACCATCAGCGGGAAGCAACCGCCACAGGTGAGAGATATCGTGCCAAAATCGGCAAAAACCCCAAAGAAAAGTCCTGAGATTGACGTTGCAGAATCAACCCTCTGCCAAGCCGTAGATTTAATGCCGGTGGCGGCTGTTGTGGCGCGGGTAGCCGGTGGAGAGATTTTGTATGCCAACGAACTTTTTTCGCAAAGTTTTGGACTTTCAAGCGAAAAATCTATCGAATATCGGCAATCAGATTTTTATGGTGATCCGGCGGAATATGAAAGACTGCTGGCGACATTTCCTCACAACAAAGTTATTTCTAACTATCCCCTAAAAGTCAAAAAAATTGACGGCACTTTATTTTCGGTTTCCCTGTCAATTCGCCGAGTAACCTTTAATGACGAACCGGCAATTTTGAGTAGTTTTTGTGAAGTAGCCGGTGCCACTTCCTATAATACAAATTATGCTCAAAACGGACACACGCAGACAGAAACAGTTGCCAACTTAATTGATAAATTA
Source organism: Ancylothrix sp. D3o (assembly GCF_025370775.1). NCBI lineage: Bacteria > Bacillati > Cyanobacteriota > Cyanophyceae > Oscillatoriales > Microcoleaceae > Ancylothrix > Ancylothrix sp. D3o. Next base: position 117,168 of record NZ_JAMXEX010000013.1, read on the forward strand.
CAAATAACGCTGGATGCTGTGCCGGGAATTGTTTCTTGGATAGATTCAGATTTGCATTATATTAAAGTCAACCGGCATTTAGCAGATTTATTTGGATTGCACCCTAATGATTTTGTTGGCAAAGATATCGGTTTTCTCGGTGGCAGCCCCGACTTTAAAATGTTTATGGGCAAGTTTTTTGCAGGGAATGCCACAGAAGCCATGCAAGAATTTCCTACTAAAATTGGCGGGCAGATTCATAGTTGTTTAATTATTGCTAAAAAGTACAACCAAGGGCAGGCAGCGTTTATCGTCGGTATTGATATTACCGAACGAAAAGAAGCTGAAGCCGCTTTGAGAGAATCTGAAGCCAAATTAAAAGCTCTTTTAAACAGTAGCTTGCAATCGGTTTTATTAATAGATCGGCAGCGGAAAATTCAAGCATTCAATGAAACGGCCAACGACGGTGCAAAACTATTTTTTGACAAATTTCTTCGTGAAGGAGCATTAATTGATGAATATATCAGCCGCGAAGACTTGAAACGGTTTAACTTGGATTTTCAAAAAGCCATCAAAGGAGGTTTTGTCAAAACCGAAATCCGCATTGAAAGAACCGATCAAGAACATTGGTTTGAAATTAATTATAATCCTGTTTTTGATGAAAAAGGACAAGTCACCGGCGTTTATTTTAGCGCCATAAACATTGATGCTCGAAAAAAAGCAATTGAAGCCCTAGCCAGAAGTGAAGAGCGCTTTCGCTCCCTGGTGCAAAACTCATCAGATATCATCACAATTTTAGAAACCGATGCTACTATCCGCTATCAAAGCCCTTCAATTCAAAGAATTTTAGGTTATGAACCTAAAGAGTTAATCGGCAAACAAGCATTAGATTATGTTCATCCCGAAGATAAAAAAGCGATTGAAGAATTATTTTCTGAAGCAATAAAACGCCCCGGAAAAGTTGTAAAAGTTGAGTTTCGGTTTCGCCATGCCAGCGGCGATTGGGTATTTTTAGAAGCCATTGGTGCGAACCGCTTAGAAGATCAAGCAATTGGGGGTTTTGTTGTTAATTCTCGTGATATTTCTAAACGCAAACGTTCTGAAGAAAAACTGCGTTTATTTGAGCGAGCATTGCACAGTAGCATTAATGCAATTGCCATTACTGATACCCAAGCGCCGGATAATCCAGTGGTTTATGTAAATCCCGCTTTTGAAAGCATGACCGGCTACTCCGAGCAAGAAGTTGTGGGGCAAAACTTGCGATTTTTACAAGGGCCAGAAATCGAGCAACCGTCTTTAAGAAAGTTAAGAAAAGCCCTTATCGAAGGAACAGAATGCAAAGTTATTTTGCGAAACTATCACAAAAACGGACGGATGTTTTGGAATGAACTTTACGTCTCGCCGGTGCATAACCAAAAAGGAATCCTCACTCACTATATAGGAGTTCAAAGCGACATCAGCGAGCGAAAAATTGCCGAAGAAAAATTAATTCATCATGCCTTTTATGATGCCCTCACCGGCCTGCCAAATCGGGCTTTTTTCACCGAACAACTAACCAGGGCAATGATTCGTACCCAGCGGCATCCAAATTATTTATGTGCAGTTTTGTTTTTAGATTTAGACCGCTTTAAAGTAGTTAATGATAGCCTGGGTCATTCTGCCGGTGATAGCGTACTCACAGAAATTGCCCACAGGCTGGAAAAATGCTTAACCCAATGCCAGTTAGCCCCCCTCTCTAACTCAGAGGTTCAAGCGCCAAACTTTGTGCCACCAAACGTTTTTGTAGCGCGTCTGGGAGGCGATCATTTTGTAATTTTACTTGAAGGCATCCGCAACATTCATCACTCCACCCATATTGCCGAAGAAATTCATAAATTATTTCTCCAACCTTTTCATATTAACGGACACGAAGTTTATATTAGCACAAGCATCGGAATTGCCTTGAGTTCCAGCAGTTATGACGGAAAACCAGACTTACTGCGCGATGCCGATATTGCCATGTATCATGCCAAAGCACAAGGCAAAGCGCGTTCGGCTTTATTTGATAAATTTATGCACGATCAAGCCGTTGTTCGCTTACAGTTAGAAAATGATTTGCGACGAGCCATAGAACGCGAAGAATTTTTGTTACATTATCAACCGATTGTATGTTTAAAAACGGGAAAAATTAGCGGTTTTGAAGCATTAGTACGTTGGCAACATCCAGAGCGAGGCATGATTTCTCCGGCAGAATTTATCCCCATTGCCGAAGAAACTGGCTTGATTTTACCTTTGGGTGCTTGGGTTTTGCGGGAAGCTTGCCGGCAAATGAAAGAATGGGAAAAATCCATACCTTTAACCATCAGTGTCAATCTTTCTGCCAAACAATTCTTGCAGCGCGATTTCGTCGAACAAGTTGATAAAATTTTATTAGAAACAAGCTTTAATAGCCAATTTCTCAAATTAGAACTTACCGAAACAGCCCTGATCGAAAATACCGAATTAACTACCGATATTTTGTGCCAACTACGCCAGCGTAACATTCAGCTATCTCTCGATGATTTTGGGATGGGATATTCATCTTTGAGCTATTTACACCGCTTCCCCATCAATACTTTAAAAATAGACCGTTCTTTTGTCAGCCGCACCGGCGCCGCTGACAAAAATACCCAAATTGTCCGCGCTATCGTTAACCTCGCTCACAGTTTAGCAATGGATGTGGTGGCAGAAGGCGCCGAAACCGCCGAAAATCTCGCTTTATTAAGAGCTTTGGGTTGTGAATATGGGCAGGGATATTACTTCTCAAAACCCTTGCCGGTCGAGGCTGCTTTTGCTTTGTTGACTTCCTCTGCACAGTGGTAGTAAACCACTCAAACCGACCCCTTTCCCGCTTCCCTACTTTATGCTAAAATATAAGACAATAAATTTACCAACTTTAACTTATGCGCCGGCCCCCCAACCGAGGAAAAATCATCCCCAAAATTAGCACAATGCCCCGCTGCAAAACGGAAGCATCTGCACATTTAGAAATGTATAAACTGCTCGTTGAAAAACAACGTTTGCAGCAAGAATTAGAAACGATTGCCCAACGTCAAATTCAAATTGATCAGCGGCTCACCGGCATTCAACAAGAAATTTCTCGTTTAGAAATTTCTCTGCCCGAACCGCCAAAAAATTCGCCCCAAACCTCACCCCAAACCCCCCCGGCAACGCATAATTTTAAAACGTTTTTGCTGGAATATTAATCCTCAGCGTTTTGTTCGTCTTGTAGCGCTTGCATTTCCAATAATAACTCCTCTTCTTGCACCTCAAAATCCTCCTCGGAAATATCCCCCATATCAAACGCCAATTGCAAAGCTAACAAGCGTTTACTGAGGTTTTCTTTGCTATCGAGTTCGCTGCTGGCGCGTTCTAAAATTTGCTCGCCAATCCACGCAACACCCTCAAGCGGGCCGGTAATCGGTAAAGTTAATAATTGCCAAATCATAATTAATTAAGTTGGGAAAAGTTATAAGGAGCCGTAAAATTATTATAGCGAATCAACAGCCGCGATTCAAACAAACGGTCAAGCTTTTCTACCCGTTCGCTAAAGGTTTGTTCAAGATCCCAAGGAATCAAATAAGCCGCGTTGTAAATCATTTTCTCGGTTAACAAATCATTTTCCACCATTTCCACCGCTAAAGGATTTAATTCTGCCTGAAATACCTCAATAATTTCTTGCTTGCGGCCCTCCAAACCCCGCTCAATTTCTTGGCCAATTTCAATCACCTGATCCATCCCTAAACGCTGACCTTCCAACCGATCTCTTTTAGCTTTTAAAATTTCGTTTTCTTCCACCATTTTCTGCAACTCCGCCTCATTTTCCCAAAAAACCTTAACTCCAACTTCCCGCCGGCCTTCTAACTTGTTAAACAGTATTTTTAAACTTTCCCCATAAGGTGCCGTTAACTGCTGATTCACACTTTCCCAATCTTCCACCGTCAAACCAAATTGCAGCGGTAATAGCATTCGATATCCCTGCTGCATCGCTTCTTCTAACACCTTTTCATGGCCTAATAAATTTCGCCGGCTTGCCAAATATCGCTCTTGTTTTGCTTCCGAATACAAAAAAGCAAACTCACCAATCAAATGATTTTGCACCGGCTGACCATCCAAGCCTTTTAGCTGTAGATTTTTCGGCCCCGGCGCCGGGAAAATTCCGTATAAATAAAGTCCGTATCCCATCTTTTTAATTTTAGATTTTAGCTTGTAATGATTGCAACTATTTTAAATTGAAATGAATTTATATATTAACATATTCACACAACAAACACCTCTTTTGTAACGCAAATTAATATTATAAAAATTAGAGAGGTTGCGACGTTAAAATTAATCGCAATTTAGCATGAACTAAATTTAACTGAGCCAAACCCAAATCTACACTACCTTCCACCACAACCCCCGTATGCAGCAGCCGGTCAAGCAACTCTAAAATTGAAGCCTCCCCCGCAGTTTTCCCCGGATAGTATTCCTTTTTAGGAAGAAGCGATCCAAATTCAGCCAAATCAATATTTAAGTCAGCCGGATCAATTTCAAAAATCTCGCATAAATTGATCACTTGTTCTTCAAGCCGGCGTAAACTTTCCCCAGCACGATCCAAATCATCATCATCCAACAAACCGGCATCCATTCGCCGAATTACTTGCGCTTCCATCAACTGCCGAATCAACTCTACCAGCGTCAAAACCAAAGGCGCTAAACCGGCATCCTTCCCCGATTTTTTTGGCTCAAAAACAATTTCATTACTCATTTTTTTGCATAGTTTATAGTAAGTTTTCTAAATTCTTGCCGGTTCTAACAAATCACTCTTTCACCTCCTCCCGACTTCCAGCCAGCATTTTTAACGTCTCCACTTCTTCTTTTAAACTTTTCATTTCCTCTAATAATTGCTGATTGGCCTCCATTAAATTTCGAGCCTGCGAACTTAAATAAGGGTCACTTTCCCACCAATTTATCCCCATTTCCTTAGCCTTATCAACCGAAGCAATTAATAAACGAATCCGAATACTTAATAACTCCGTTGAACCAACCGAAACCGAAATATCCCCAGCAATAACAATCCCTTTATCTAACACCCGCTCTAAAATATCCGCCAAAGTTGAGCCAGAAGTAGCACTGGCAATTCCCCGACTGGGGACAGTTGAGCGAGGTTGCGGTGTCAAACTCATAAAATTAGGGATTATAAATTAAATAAACCGAGAGCAAAGTTTCAATTACCTCCCAGTATAACAAAACTGCGATCTTCGCGCTGCTTCACCACACCTTTTTTAATTAAAACCCTTAAAGCATCGGTCGTTTGAATACGGTTAATCCCTAACGCCATCTCAATTTCTGCAAGTTTTGCCCCCTGAGATTGTTGCAAAAAAGCATAAACTTTTTCATCAGAAATCACCGGCACCGAAATAGAAGCCGAACTAACCCTTACTTCAATCTCACTGCTAACATTCCACACCGCCGAAAGATCATCTAAAACTTCATCAAGTAGCTTGCTTGCCACATCTACCGGCATCCCCGATCTCGACAGCAAAACATCACAGCAAATTTCCCGAAAATCAACATTTTCTGGCAACAGCGGCAAATTGTGTTCAAAACACACCTTAGCAATCATCAAACCGGCACGCAAACCCGAAAGTTTATCACTTCCCGTCCGTTCTCGAAACACTTGCAACAACCGCACAATCTGACCAGCTTTTTCTCTTTCAATCCCCGTTTTTTGGACAATAATTTCTATCTGCGTTTCCCCTTCCGGTTCCGGCATATTAATAGTAACCAATCGGTCTAACAGCGCATCTTGAGTTGCATGAACCCCACAATATTCTTCTGGGTTCGAGGTAAAAATCGCTCGGAATTGGGGATGAACGCGAATATAATCAGACCGATTTCCATTTGGAGGCAAAATCAGCATTTTTTCTTCCAGAGCCGACAGCAAAACGTTATTCACCTCTGGACGCGACCGATTAAACTCATCATAAACCAAAGTAAAGCCTTCTTTAGCAGCCATTGTCAAGCGAGAATCTGTCCAATTTTGCCGCAATTCATCTTCAACTTTGACCACACTGTGAATATAATTATCCACCACTTTTTTGCGAGTATAACCCGATTGATTGCCAATCAAATCGGAGCTTTTTAACTCATCATCGCCAAAAATTAAAACAATAGGCCGGTTTAAAAGATCCGCCAAATGTAAAGCCAAAGTTGTTTTGCCGGTGCCGGCGGGCCCACGCAAATGCACAGAAAATCCTGATTGCAAATAACGCAGAGCCCTAGAAGCTGTTCGCTCAACGCTCGGTGTGTTGATAAAACCTCTCGCAGAGGCTCGCAGTACGGTTGTCATCTTGTGTTTAGAGTTGAGATTTTAAAGTAGAAATTGCCTTATTTTTAGATTGCCCAATTCCGCTTTCTAATTTACAGGAATATAAAGGCGATCACGCTGGACAATGAGATTTTTCTGCACCAAAGAACGCAGCGCATCAACTGCTTGAATTCGGTTAATCGCTAAAGCCGTTTCCAGTTCCAATAAACGCGCCCCTTTTTTTTGTAAAATATAGTGATAAACTTCCACCTCAAAAGCCACAGCGTTTGATTTCAAAATTGCTGCCGGTTCCGATTTTGGCTTTTCAATTTTTTTCGGCATCTCAACTTTCAGCGCTGCAACTGTTGCCGGTTTTTGCGGTTGCGGCTTTATTTCCTCTGCGTTGGTTCCCCAAACTTCTGCTTGCAAAGCATCTCGATATTCATTTAATTGGCGGCGATATTCTGCAAACCGACTAAACAAAGCCTTCACCGCAGCCGTTCTATCACTCTGGCTTTTTTGCAAAAATCCTTGTAAATTTTCCGCTCTTTCCACGCGCTTTAACTCTAATTCTTGTAGGTAAGTTTGCACACCTGAGCGCAAATCTTCCCTAAAAATTGTTAACTTATCTGTCAATTCTGCCTTGGTTTCCAGCCTTTCTAAGTGCCGCACACTTAAAAATTCCTGAGTTTTTTCTTTAAGATTTTCTAACTCAATTTGCCTTTGCCGGCGCTGTTCACTCACTGCCGCCAACGCCGCCTCAAACAAAGCTAAATCCTCATGCAGTTGGGCCGCTCTTTCTCGGCGATTTGTCGCCGTTTGCTCTAAAAATTCTCTCGTTCTTTCTTGAAGAAAACTCACATAACTCTCTAATTCTTCCGCCATTTTTTGCGCGCTAAGTTGACGATCCCTGGCACTATTCGTTAAAAAAATCTCCGTGTGCCGGTGCAGACTTTCGCAGAATTCTTGCCGTTTTGCAGCGCGTAAATTTTCTTCCTGCTGCCGGCTTTCTTCAGTAGTCGCCAAATTTTCTCTAAATACACTCAACTTTTCCCGCACCTGCACGGCTTTTGTTTGGCGCTGTTTTTGCAGTTCTGCCAAATTTGCTTGAATTTTTTGCTTTCGTGCTTGTACTTGGGCTTGGCGCTTTTTTGCTTCGAGTTCCCACTGCTCTTGAAAAGCCATTGTTTAATTTTCCTGCACGTTTTTGATAATTTTTAAAGTCAAAAGTCAAAAGAGTTAAAACACAACCCCTTTGACTTTTGAACATAGACTTATCTACACCGCCGGAATAGTCGGGACGGCAGCTTGGGCTGTCAAACCAACAGCTTCGGCATATTTCAAATAAGTTTCCACAGAAGCAATAACGATCCGCGCTTCAATGGCTAACAATTCAATCCCCACCAACGAAACCCGCACCCAAGCATCTACAACAATGCCTTTATCAAGAATGCGGTCTACAACTTCTGCCAAACTCGAAGAAGAGTTTACTTTTTCAACGGCCATTTTTGTATCTCCTCGTTTTTACTTGGGCTTTAGCCCTCAAGGTATGTAATTGGGCAAAAGCCCATCAAGTCCTGCCACAGGTTTGAAAATTTTTCCTTACTAAGGAAAAACTCCTAAAATTAAAACTTTTTACCCCTTTACCATCAAGCAATGGCCGATTTGTGGTAAAAAATTTTAACCTCATAATACGTTACACCGAATGGCGCGCAAAAAAAATGAGGAAAATACTTAACTTTTCTCCTTAACAAATATTTACAAAGAATCGCCACAAAAGAAACAAACGAACTCTAGGCAATTAATTAACAACATGAATCAAACAACCAAGGATAAGCATTACTGGCTGGCGTTAATGGTAGGAAACTCGCGGCTGCATTGGGCGTGTTTTTGTGACCGGCATCTTCTGGCATCTTGCGACACTCCCCACCCACCGGCACCGCAATTATTTGCCACAGAATTCTCGTTTTCAGCGTGGCAACCCCAATTTAATACAGAAACAATCCCATCTTTTGCAACCAATTTAACCGATCAGCCGCCGGTTGTGGTGGCTTCAGTAGTCCCTGACTTATTAAAACCTTGGCAAAGTTATCCAAATGCCCGCATTTTAACCCTCGCAGATGTGCCAATGGTGGGGATTTATCCGACTCTAGGAATTGACAGGGCTTTGGCAGTTTGGGGGGCCGGCAATTTATTAGGCTGGCCGGTTTTAGTAATAGACACCGGCACCGCTTTAACCTTCACCGCTGCTAATAGCAATAAAACCCTGAAGGGCGGCGCAATTTTACCCGGTCTTGGCTTACAATTTCAATCATTATCCCAAAAAACTGCCGCCCTTCCTTTAATTGAAATTTCCTCAAACCCAACCTTACCTCCCCGTTGGGCCTTAAATACCGAAGATGCAATTTCCAGCGGAATTCTTTACACCCTTTTGGCCGGTATTCACAACTTTATTACCGACTGGTTACAGCAATTTCCCAGCAGTTCTATCGCCCTCACCGGCGGAGATCGGCAGATTTTAGGCTATTATTTAAAACAATTATTTCCCGATATTTCCGCCCCCCTCATTATCGATAAAAATCTAATTTTTTGGGGAATAAGAGACTTAGCCCTTAGCCAAATGTAGGGGCGGTGGCAAGAGTGTTGCAGGCCCCATACCCGCCCAGACAAAGCACAAAATTAAGCTAAAACAGTGTCACCCTTAAGATAATCTTCTAATTGCCGGTTGTGATCATGGCTAAGTTTACCTTGGGGCAAATTATCACGAGAAAAAGCTTTTACTTCCGCAATTTCTAAAGTATCAGAAACTTTCATTTCCCCCTCAACTTCCGCCTCCACTAGCACACAAATTGAGTGAATTCTGGGGTCTCTATCAGGTGCAGAATACACCCCCACCAACCGGCTAATTTTTACTAAATTTAAACCCGTTTCTTCCTTCAATTCTCGACGAATAGCCGTCGAAATATCTTCACCCCAATTCACAATTCCCCCCGGTAAACCCCACTCCCCCGTATCTTGGCGGCGAATCATTACAATGCGACCATCTGGTAAAATTGGAACAGCCACAGTACCCGTGACTGGATGCCTAAAAATCACCCCTAAAACTGTTTGAACATACTGCCATAAACGCTGCATAAAATTTTTCCTTTGTCATTTGCCAACAGTCATGGGTAATGCGTAATTGGTAATTGCTGTGTTTTTCCCCAATCACAAATCCCCAATATCAGACAAAATTTCCGCTGCGTGAGTTTCCGGTTTAACTTTGCGGTAAATTTTTTCCAAAGTGCCATCTGGGGCTATGACAAAAGTGTGCCGGTGAACACCCATATATTCTTTGCCCATAAATTTTTTCAGCCCATAACTTTCATAAGCCGTCGCAACTTTTGCGCCTTCATCACATAATAAGGGAAACGGAAGTTGATATTTTTGGATAAATTTTGTGTGAGATTTGGCATCATCGCTACTGATTCCCAGCACCACAATATCTTGTGATTTATATTGCGGGTAAAAATCTTTAAATGCACAGGCTTCTTTGGTGCAACCAGGGGTATTATCGCGGGGATAAAAGTATAAGACAACACGCTTACCCCGCAAAGCAGACAAGCGGTGGATGTTACCTTCGGCGTCGGGTAGGCTGAAATCGGGAGCGAGATCGCCAAGATTAATAGGCATAGGTGATTTTTTGTCAAGAGAAGAGCAATAGAAATTTGTGGGGGGCGATGGTAAAAAGCATAGACTAAGACCACCGGCAGATTGTTAAAGCACGAAAATTAATAATTTAACCCCAACCTGTTATCATATACTGTGCCGGTGCAAGTTCAATAAAGCTCGCTGTCGAGTGACCGATTTGGACAAGGAGACAAAGTTAAACGAGTAACAACTTACCAACAAGCCTTAGCTGCACTCAGCGCCAGAGTTTTTTCTAGCTCTCTGACAGGCTTTGATGTAGATAATGCGTTCAGAGAGACGGTTTTGTAAATAACCATTAAGGCCGGCAGCCTGTGCGTGTGAAATCAAGGCAGTTGTTGCAGTGTATGGCCTTCTTCTTTGTTTTAAGCTGTGTTCGCGGCAATATATTCTTTGCCGGCAATTAAAAAGCGAAATTTTTTGCATTATTGCAGCGAACAAACTTGCACCGTAAACGCTTAAATTTTTTGTTGTTTCTATTAACGATGAGGTTCACATGGCAAAACGCCGCAATCCCAAAAAAGAAAAAGCACTCCGCAACCGAGAATATGCTCGTCAGTTCCGCAAACAAACAAATACTGGCCGTTTTTCCAGAAAACAGCGCACTGAAACCAAGGCGACAGACGAAGAAGAAATGAGCAGTGAAGAAAATTAACTCCACAATGGTGTTTTAAACTTCACCGATTGGTATCAATTTTTTCTATCTTAGTCGAAGCCGGCAGATTTTAGCTAGATTTGCCGGCTTTGTTAGTAGAGATTTTCTCTAAGTTGTATAACAAGTTTTGATTTGTTTCAATTTCAATTTTCACCGGCTTTACTAACGGTGGGCAATTTTTAAAATGTCAACCGGCCAAACCTCTTAAACTCAAGCATTACCTGCAACTTTTCCCAAACCCAAAAAGAACTCAATCAAGCCATTAATGCCCTACAATAATACTTAAAAACCTTCAGGCTTTTAAGCACAGCAAGGTAACCGCGAATGCAGAAGGAAATAAAGTTTTTACTCAAACGCAAAGTCGCCCCGAAAAAATTAGAAAAAGCCCTAAAATGAAATTTAGGGAATTAACCCCACCTCACCAATATGTTAACCTCAGAAAAGTTTACTTAAAAAATTTGGCAAAAAGACATGACAAACCCTTCTATCACTCTCCAAACCCCTCACAGCGGCTACCATTGGGACGGTAGCGGACGCTTTTTTGAAGGTTGGTATTACCGCGTAACATTACCCGAAGATGGCAATACCTTTGCTTTTATGTATTCCATCGAAGATCCCGCCGGTGACACCCCTATTGCCGGTGGTGCAGCCCAAATTCTCGGCCCCGATGATGCCTACTTTATCCGTACCTTTCCTGATGTTAAAAAATTTTGGGCGTGGCAAGATGCCTTGGGTTTAGGACATTGGGGAAACAGCAACTTTTCGACATCAGAAAAACCCCGTCTTTTAACCCCAGAAAATTTTAATCAAAACATCCAGCAAGGCTATCAATGCACCGCAACTTTAAACCAAGGAAAACTTTTTGACCCCGGCACCGGCCACACCGTAAAATGGCAATATGAAATTACCCCCATTTACGGCTGGGGAAACACAAATACACCCCAACAATCAACAGCAGGATGGTTATCTTCTTTCCCAATTTTTGAACCCGGATGGCAAATTCTCATGGCACACGGCCACGCCACCGGCTACATTGAATGGCAAAACAAACGCTACGAATTTATTAACGCACCGGCCTATTCTGAGAAAAATTGGGGCCGGTCATTTCCGAAAAAATGGTTTTGGGCAAACTGCAATTTATTTGAAAACGAACCCAACCTTGCCTTAACTGCCGGTGGCGGAAGACGCGGCGTTTTATGGTGGGAAGAAAGCGTGGCAATGGTAGGAATACACTATCAAGGAAAATTTTATGAATTCGTACCTTGGAACTCGCAAGTATCGTGGGAAATAACCCCCTGGGGCACTTGGCAAATAAACGCCAAAACCCCCCAATACCAAGTTACCCTCACCGGCACCACCTCGCGGCCTGGTTTACCCCTGCGAGCACCCACCCAAGACGGCCTAAAATACGTCTGCCGCGACACCGCCTACGGCCACCTCACCCTGACATTGCGCGAAAAGAGGGGAGGTCGGTTTCAAGACATCCTCAACGCCACCAGTGAATGTTGTGGTTTAGAAGTCGGGGGTGGCCCTTGGGATGGAATTTGGCGTTCTGCCTAACAAGAAACAGGCCGGTATCACTCAAAAGTCATAAGAAAAGAAAATTGAAAAAAAATCTCGGAAACACCCCCAAAATCTGTTATTATGAATTCGGATATGGGGCTGTAGCTCAGTTGGATAGAGCGAGCGCCTCCTGAAAAATCGGGCAGCTTGGAGGAAACTCCTTGTCTGAATGTGGTCAAATTCAAGGAAGCCTAAGTCTGGCAACAGATACGGTAATCTTGAGCCAAGCCGAAATAAGTTAAAAGTCCTTAGTCCTTAGTTCTTAGCTTGTTACTAATGACAAATGACAAATGACTTTTTCGGAAGGTGCAGAGACTGGTTTAAGGAGAAAAAAAGATAGACTTTCATGTCTTATCAAAAGTAGAGCAGAGAGGCGTTCTGGTTGGAATGTTATTAGGGTGCTCAAAAAGAAGTCAAAATAACTTTTTGATCCAACATTCAACCGGCAAAGAGGACTATGTTTTATTTAAAAAACAACTCCTCGAACAAATCACAAAAAAACCGGTAAGCCTCCGCGTGGTGCATCTCAAAGACGGCGAACTCATCCGCCTCGAACCGAAACAAATTCCCTTAACACGGATATTGCTAAAAAAGCTATATCCCAGAGGAACAAAAACCGTAACTCGAAAGTTCCTCAACCTTTTAACAATTGCGGGAATAGCAATTTGGTTTCTCGATGCGGGAGCAAAGTCTTTTAAGAGAAAAAACGGCAAAATTCACGCGCTGGAAATTACCCTCAATACCTCACTTTCTAAAGAAGAAAACGAGATAATTATCGCTTATTTTTCGGAAGTGTGGGGGTTTAAGTGGGGGTTAAGCAAAAACAAAACCAGCTACCGGCTGCGAATGGGAACCCAAGAAGGAAAACGTTTTTTAACCTTCATAAAACCCTACGTTCCTAACTCAATGCTCTATAAAATCGAAACCTCCTTGAACACAACGGCCACCACCTAAGTGTTGCAGACATAAGGTGAAGGAATAGTCCAGAAAGTGAGGAAACTCACACAAATCTGAAGCGCTAGGCCGCCGGTTCGAGCCCGGCCAGTCCCGTTAGTATGGTAAGCTAAACCAGACAAAATCCCGACGTGAGTAAAACAACTCAGAAAGGGAAACCTAGGGGCATTTCGCACGCTGTGTCGAGCGAACTCCTGCCAGTAAATCTATGGAATCAAAGCGATAATGGTTGACAGGAGCTATCATCCAACCAGAGAGCGTACAAGACGCTACAAAGCAAAGAAACGGCGGGTTTCGAGGTCATGGCGAAGCACCGTACTCTTATTTTGGCTAGTCTTCTTTTCCCTGGCCGGTTGGATAGGCTACCGGCAAATAAAAACCTTCTTCAGTCAACCACAAGCCTTATTAGTGTTGGGAGGAGCAACAGAGCGAGAAAAATTTGCCGCACAGCTTGCCCGTGAATATCCTAACCTAGAAATTTGGATCACCGGCGGCAGTAACCCAGAGTACGCAGAATGGGTATTTTCCGAAGCCGGTGTGAATTTATCGCGGCTACACTTAGACGACCGCGCCACCGACACCGTAACCAATTTCACAACCCTGGTAGACGACTTGCAAGCCAGAGGAATTGAGAGCGTTTATCTAGTAACCTCCGACTATCATATAAGACGAGCCAGCGTCATCGGAGAGATAATTTTAGGCAGTCGGGGAATAACATTTAAACCCATGCCGGTGCCCTCCCATGAAAACCCCGAACCCTTAGAAAAATCAATTAGAGATGGTGCAAGAGCTATTTTGTGGGTAACAACCGGCCATACAGGATCAAGTTTGAGCCGGTATTTTCCTAACTGGTAATCAGTAAGTTGGGTTTCGCTTTGCTCAACCCAACCTACTATTTAAGCGGCCAACTCTTGAATCAAAACATAAGGCTGAACAATTAAAGTATTAAAACGTTTTTGTTGATTGCTATTCCAATCTGTTAACTGTTCCTGAGAAGGCTTATAAATCAGCGATTCACTAATCCAATGCTGCACCGACGCCACATTATCCCCAGCAATAGCGACGCCAACATCAACTAAATCTAAATTTCCAGTTACCACCACAATTGCTTCTCGTCTGGCGTGAGGAATCAACCATTCCCACTCCGACTCATCCAACATTTCTGTCAATTCGGCGCGAAGATCCTGCATTATTTTTCCCTGCAAATCCTAAAGGTTTCAATATAACATCACCGGCCTAAATCGTGCATTCCATTAATCACATCCGCGCATTTTTTAGTAATTGCTTCCAACTCATCGCGGTTTGTCGAAGCCGGCGCCGGAATTAACTCTCCTACACGAACAGTAACCGGCACAGAACGAGGCACCGCAGAACCTTTAACCAAAATCTTCTCACTCCCCCACAAACACACCGGCAAAAGAGGAGCCTTAGCCTTCGCCGCAATCAAAGCAGCCCCCAATTTAGGCTCTGTAATTCTACCATCAGGTGTCCGAGTTCCCTCCAAAAAAACACCAGTTGCCCAACCATTCTCTAACGAATTTAAGGCCGCACGAATAGCATTACGGTCTCCCCCGCCACGATTAACCGGATAGGCACCATAAAGCGTAATTGCTTGCTTAAGAACCGGCACCTCAAACAACTCCTGCTTAGCCATATAAGCAACAGGCCGGCGTAAAGAACTAGAAACAATTGGTGGGTCAAAATGACTTGCATGATTACTCACCACCACCACCGGCCCAAGAGTCGGCATATTTTCTGCACCATAAATGCGACCTCGAAAATAAGCGTTAAACATCGGTGCAACAACAGACCACTTAAACAAATGATACAGAAGTAAACTCTCAACAGGCTCGCGGTCTCTACCCACAGTTTCTACCATTTTAGATTTCAAATATATGATCTTATAATAAAGTGCTCAGTCTGTGATCTTTTTTTTAACTACAAACGACAAAAAACCCAGTTTCTTAAAAAAACGGAGTTTTTAGTTGACTGAGAAAACCTCTATTTAATTGCCACCGGACATTGCCTGCTGACCTTGAGGAGAAGTTACATAACCCAAAAACGCCTGCACCTGCGGACTAGCAGGATTTTTGTACACATAAAACAGCGTTCGTTGGTAGGGGTAAGCGGGATTATCTGGAGTGAGGTTATTCACCGGCACCACGCGGACTGTTTGCTGTTGGGCAACCTGCGTATAAGTTGCATAACCAATGCCATCGTTTTTGAGAGCTTGTAGTAATGGCGTGGTGGCGTCTTGACTCAGGGTTGTAATGTTAGGGCTACTGCCAAAACTTCCTCCTCCTAAAACTAATTCTTTAAAGGTTTGATGAGTACCGCTAATCGCAGGCCGGTTAATGACACGAATAGTAGAAGGTTGTCCTCCCACTTTTGACCAGTCCTTAATATCTCCCTCAAAAATATCTTCTACTTGACCGCTAGTTAATCCTTGTTTCCAAGGGTTATTAATTCCTACAACAATAGCGATGGCATCTAAAGCAATTGGCACCGCGACTAAGCCTTGATTTTTTTCTTGGGGAGTGAGGGGTCTGGAAATGGCTGCAATATCAACGTTGCCGCTTTTTAATGCTTCTAATCCTTTTTCCGTACCGTTGGCGATGGTGTACACAATAGTGCTAGGAAATTGTTTTTGGAAGCCAACTTTTAAGCTTCGATTAATAGCCACCATGCTTGTAGAACCATCGATACTTACGGTAGTGCCGGCGGGTACGAATGCGGGTAGTTTAAATACAGAATCGCCCGTTTGTTGTGGCACAGAAGTGTTGTTTGTTTGATTTTGGTTTGTTTGTGTTTGGTTTGTTTGGGTTTGGGTGCCGGCAGTTTCTTGTTGTGGCTGCTTCATAACAAAGAACCAATACCCACCGGCTGCCAATAACAAAAATATCAAAATATAAACAATTGGTGGTGGCCCGCTTTTTTTTGCCATATATTTACTCGCCTAATTTTTGGGTTTTTGTCCGCTCTTGCAACAATTGCAGACGTTTATTTACTTCATCATCAACGGTCATTTTTTCCAAATCTGCCTGTAATTTTTCGGCGGAATTTTCCGAGAGTTCCGCAAAGGCTTGTTCTTTCAAGTGCCGGTGTTCTACGGCGCTTTTGGCTTGCTCAAATTGGGATCGCGCTGAGTCTATACTTAAATCATTGTTAACTTTGGCAATGGCTCCGAGTGCTTGGTTGATTTCTGCCAAATCTTTCATATTTTGCATATCGGTTTTATATTGTTCCAGCTTCATCCGTTCTCGGTTTAGCTTATCTTTGGAAGCATTTACATATTTTTCTGCTTGGTTAACTTGGGTTTCTAATTGCGGTAATAACTGCTCAATTTGAATCACCCAGACTCCACCGGCAAACCCCACAACCAATTCCAAGTTCCTACCATTGTCCTGCCGGCTTTTTCACCCATCAACCAGTAGATAAATTTTTTCATAAATTAAATAGGCAGATATTATACTTCCAGTGTATTCTACACATCGGGCCGGTGTGGGTTAAGAAAAGATTATCTTTTTTGAGACGGTTTTACAAGACAAAAAAACCCGATTTTTCAAAGAAACCGGGTTTTTAGAATTGAACCAGTATTTTAACCTTCTATTTGAGCCAGAGTGTTAATATTCTCCAAACCAATATCAGGACAAGTGCGTTTTATGAGGCCGGTGAGAACCTTTCCGGGGCCAATTTCCACCACCTTTTCTATTTTTAATTCAGGCAATTTCAGCATGATTTCTCGCCAGCGTACAGAGCCGGTCATTTGCTTGCTGAGACGTTCTTTTAAAGTGGCTGGATCAGTCACCGGCAGCGGCTCAATATTTGACAACACCGGCACCTTAGCTTCTGCAAAATCAACACCTTCTAAAACCTTGGCAAATTCAGCCGCCGCCGGTGCCATCAAATGCGAATGAAATGCACCAGAAACTTTTAATTTAACAGCGCGTTTTGTTTTGATATTTGAGATAACTTCGTCTACGCCTTCAGGAGTTCCAGAAATAACAACTTGCGCCACGCTGTTATCATTTGCTAATACCACATCTGCCGTTTCTTCAACTTTTTTCTCTAATTGATCGCGGTCAAATCCCATCAGTGCCGCCATTTGGCCACCGGCAGCTTCACTCATTAATTCAGCGCGGCGTTTTACTAAGCGCAAACCGCTTTCAAAGTCAATTACTCCAGCAGCATAAAGAGCAACATATTCGCCTAAACTGTGGCCGGCTACGAGATTTGGTTGGTGTCCTTTTTCGCGCAACGCATCTACTAAAATGCTTTCAACCACATAAAGACAAGGTTGAGTGTAAAGCGTATTAGAGAGTTTTTCTTCGTCAGATTGGCATACTTCAATTACAGACCAACCGAGGATTTTTTCGGCTTCTTCAAATCTTTGTTTTGCTGCCGGTGAGTCTAAAAGATCGGCTGTCATTCCGACTTCTTGCGATCCTTGTCCGGGGAATACCCATGCTGTTTTTGTCATTGGTTCAGTTGTCATTTCTCATTTCTCATTTGTCATTTGCTAGGTTGGGTAGAAGCATGAAACCCAACTTTTATAAAGCTTATGTTTCCATCAAATACCGGCAGCCAAACTTGAGAAACCGGCAATTCCCAACTAAGAAATATTACAGCAATTTTCAGCTTATTTTTAGATCCGCCAGAAATCGGCTTTCTTAACCCCATTCAAAAATCGCCGCACCCCAACTCAACCCCGCACCAAACCCAGCCGTAGCAATCACATCTCCCGCCTTAATTTTTCCCTCCCTCACCGCTTGATCTAAAGCCAGAGGAATTGAAGCCGCCGAAGTATTGCCATGATGCGCCAAATTACTAATCACTTTTTCGGGTTCAATTTTCATTCGTTGGGCGACTGCATCTAAAATCCGTTGATTGGCTTGGTGCATAATTAACCAGTCAATCTGATCTGATGTCAAATTCGCTCTAAATAAAGCTTTTTCTATGACTTCCGGCACTTTTTTTACCGCAAAACGATAAATTTCTTGACCATTCATCGTAATGCGATTATAACCGCCTTGACTGACATCAACTCCGGGGATAATTTCGTAGGGTTGCGGTTGATAAGCCAATTGTAAATTGTGATAACCGGCCCCATCACTCCGCAATTCAAAACCCAACAAATTATCTTTTTCAGACGCTTGTAAAACAACGGCACCGGCCCCATCTCCAAATAAAATACAAGTGCGCCGGTCTTTCCAATCTACCCACCGAGACAAAATATCAGCGCCAATTAACAGAATATTTCTATAGGTGCCGGTGCGGATAAATTGGCTTGCCGTTACCAACCCAAAAACAAACCCCGAACAAGCAGCCGTCATATCAAAAGCCACTGCACGAGTTGCTCCTAATTTGGCTTGAATTAGACCGGCACTGCCAAATAAATCATCGGCGCTTGAAGTCGCCAAAATAATTAAATCTAGCTCTTGCGGCTCAATTTTTGCCATTTCCAGAGCATTTTTAGAAGCCTCTGTTGCCAATTGAGCGAGGCTTTCTTGGGGACTTGCAACGCGACGCTCGCGGATGCCGGTGCGTGAGGCGATCCACTCATCGGAAGTTTCCACAATGTGGGTGAGTGCTTGGTTATCGAGGCTGGTTGCCGGTGCTGCTGAACCACAGCCAATAATTGAGATGCCGGTGCCTAATTGATTCAAGGTTCCTCCGTCTTTTTTCTTGAGTTTAGGAAAAGGGGGATGAGTTTTGTTTAGAGTTTTTATATCCTCTGATTTTTGGTTTTTTTCATCTGTGTTTGGCTTTGTTAATTGGGGGTTTTTAAAACCGCAGATAAACGCAGATAAACGCAGATGTTTTTGGTTAACTCATCTCCTTTTCCTCACTCTTTTGGCTGACTGATTATTGCTGATTCTTTGTCTGGTTTTTTGTATTGCGATTGGATGCGTTCTAAAACCTCATTATCGACGGCTTCTTTTGCTAAGCGCACCGCATTACATACGGTGGCTGCTTTTGAGGAACCGTGACCAATAATGCAAACGCCAGCAACGCCTAGCAGCAATCCGCCGCCGTGTTCTACATGGTCAATGCGTTGTTTGATGCGTCGTAAATTTGGTTTTAAAAGAGCGGCTCCAACCTTGCCGTTTATGCCTTTAACGAGTTCTTCTCGTAGAATATCTAGGACAACTTCGCCAACGGCTTCGGCAAATTTTAGTAATACATTGCCGACAAAACCATCGCAGACAATGACATCAAATTTTCCGGAAAGTACGTCTCGGCCTTCAGCATTTCCGATGAAAGGAACCAAGGCGTTATCTTGCAGCAGTTGGTGGGTACGAAGTGCTTGGTCGTTGCCTTTGCAAGGTTCTTCCCCAATGTTCAGTAAACCGACTTGAGGCTGAGGAATTCCTAGCACATATTGGCTATAAATTGTCCCCATGACGGCAAATTGTTCTAAAAACTTTGGTCGGCAATCGACATTTGCCCCCACATCCAAAATCAAAACCGGCTTATTCGGTATAACTGTCGGAAATACGGCCCCAATTGCTGGCCGGTCAATACCAGGGAGCCGGCCTAAGCGTAGTAAAGCCGCTGCCATAGCTGCGCCAGAGTGGCCGGCGGACACCACTGCGTCAGCTTTTTTTTGTTTTACGCAGTCCATAGCCACATTAATTGAGGATTTTGGCTTGCGTTTGAGAGCCGTCAAAGGCTCCTCGTCCATTTCCACAATGCCTTCTGCCGGCACGATTTCTGGCCATTTAGCATTGGGATGTTGTTTAAGGGAGGCTTCTATTTGCTGGGGATCACCCACCAATAACACCTCAACGTCCAATTCTTCCTGTGCTTTGATCGCTCCCGCAACGATTTGGGCCGGGGCATAATCCCCTCCCATAGCGTCAATTGCAATTTTTGCCCGCGTCGAACCCATTGATCATGCGTCGTAGAAACCTTAAGAATTTTAGCAGTTGCCGGTGACAAGCGAAACATAATATGGAATTTTTACTGTTTTGGCATAAACTGAGACTGTTTGCGGCCCCGCTTGCACCTCTTTTAACGTTTTACTTACACTAATGCTTGAGTTATTGAGTTCGGGTTTCCTATCGCTGTGGTTAGAGAAAGCGGGATTACCGGCCCGCGAGTTCAATGCTTTTTCGTTGTTAGCCGGCCCTGGAATTCCGGGCTGGACATTGCCGGTTGAACCCCAACCAGCCACCATCGGCTCTTTAGAAAAGTATTTACAAACCTTAACCGCCAAAGGCTTGTCAAAAAACGCTCAAGGTGTATGGTTACAAACCAATACAACGGTGCTCGCCAACAACCAAGGAACAACTCCACTGTCTGCTGCATCCCTGACTAAAATTGCCACCTCAATAGCAGCCTTAGAAAAGTGGGGCCCAACTCATCAATTCACAACAGTATTTTCCGCCACCGGCCCCATAGAAGACGGTGTTTTAAAAGGTGATTTAATTGTCACAGGCGGCGGCGATCCATTTTTTATCTGGGAAGAAGCCTTTGCCGTCGGAAATGCCCTCAATAAACTCGGCATTAAACAAGTCACCGGCAATTTAATAATTAACGGCAATTTTTCCGTAAACTTTGAACAAGATCCCCTTCAAAGCGGACAACAATTCATCGAAGCCTTAAACCCGGAAATATGGCAAGAAGACGCAAGTTTTGTTTATTCCAGCCTACCCCCTGGAACACCCAAACCGAAACTAGAAATTAACGGCACAGTTAAACTCGGTCAAACCAAAGGAAAACCACTACTCCGCCATTATTCTTTACCCCTGAGCGAAATTATTCGCCAAATGAACATTCACAGCAACAACGAAATAGCTCAAATGCTGGCCGACGGAGTGGGCGGTGCAAATGTTGTCAAAGATTTAGCAGTAAAAGCAGCCGGTGTACCCCCCGAAGAAATCTTATTAATTAACGGTTCAGGCTTAGGTCAAGAAAACCGAATTTCTCCCAGAGCAGCCTGTGCAATGTACATAGCATTACAGCGTTATTTATATCAGCAACCAGACAAAAACTACACCATAGCAGATATATTTCCTGTCGCCGGCAAAGACGAAGGAACAGTAGAAGATCGAAAAATGCCGAAAGCTTCAGTAGTAAAAACCGGCACCCTTTCTAACGTCAGCGCCTTAGCCGGAATGTTACCAACAAAAGACTATGGAGTAGTATATTTCGCCATCATTAACAACCGAGGCGAAGACATCGACGGATTAAGAGCAAAACAAGACAGCTTCCTGCAAACATTACAAAAACAATTCGGAGGAAACCCAACTCTTCCCCTCACAGCAATCGCCCCCGGCTTTTCCCACAGTGACGCTGATATCAAAATAGGAGATGTAGCCAGAAACGAAATAGTAACCGGCGGCTAAATATCATAGATTATTAACGCTGTTGCTGAGGCACAATCTCTGTAACAACCGGCCCCCCACCCCCCGTCACAGTAACAGTTTGATCCTTCAAAGAACCGGTCGCTTTAGGCCCAGAAACCGTAAACTCTGGGTCAACTTGCCGATAAATAACATTTCCTTCAGCTTCAATATTTTCGGTTTTGAGTAACCACATTAACTCATCAGCCCGCAATTGAGATTGTTTAACAGTATCAAAGCCTTGAACATTGCCGGTTAGATAGCATATTTCTTGTTTAATGTCAACTTTTCCACTATTGCCTGTGAAGATTATTTTGTCTTCAACCTGATTAATTTTCACCGGCTCAGAAGAAGTCACCATTTCCGCGTCTAAATTCCAACTAATTGCATTACTCGTAATTTGCAAAGTCGGGTCTAATAATGTCACCGTAGCATTTTCTTTTAAAGTAACAATCTTAGTTTTTAAATTAACTTCACCTTGTTTGCTTTCGGCTTTATCCGAGATTTTTTGAGCTTCGTAGCGGTCAATTAAAAGCGATTGTGGAGCGATTACAAGTTCTTTATCTATCTCCCATAATACCCGCTCAGTTCGCAATTGTAAAATCGGTTCTTCTTTGGTAATAGCGAGCACCTCGCCAATTAATTCCATTTGGCGTTTGCGGCTATACATTCGGCCTTCTTTGGCAAAAGCATCGAGTTGTTTGTGAGTGCCGTTTAAGTTTTTGCGAACAATTAATAAATCCTGGTCAGGAGTCCATTCTAACTCATCACCGCGCAACACGGCCCCGCTTTGAATATCTATAGCAATAATCTCTTTTTTGAGGAAGATTTTTTTGCCGTCTTGTTGAACTTCCCCTTCTTTTGCTTGGATGCGAAAAACTAATTTTCCGTCTTGATATAGTTCTCCTTCTGGGCTTTCTACTTCGGCAATTTCTTGGTTTTTTCTATATCTGGCTTTGCTGGCTGTGAATTTCCAAACCGGTTGACCGTTTTCTTTAAATTGTTCTAAAACTGCATTATTAACTATTAAGCTTCCCTGTTCTTCTTGTGGGGTTTGTGCGGGTTCGGCTGGGGTTGTGTTGCGATTTCCACACCCGCATAAAAACAAAGAAAATGCCAAAAGTAAAAGCCAAAAAAAAGATTTTTTTAATTGTTTTTGTTTGGCCTTTTTACTTTTAGCTTTTTTCACAATTACCTTAAATGGAGTATCCCATTTTTTGAGGTTTTCCCTGGTACCGCTTGGGGTGTGGGGGTCAAGAAATGGGGTTTTCTATTTGCTTGCTACAGTAAAGGGATGTTATCTGAACTCTTAACGTCCTTGTGGCTCATCCAATAAACTGATGCCCGAAAGGGGCCGGTAGGTGTAGTTTCCCCCATTACGGGGGGTTTTTTGGATGTCTTCTTTGACGCTTTCGAGGTCTATATAACGGTCGGCTACGTTAATTAAACTATCGCTTGTCATTGAGCGCAAGCTGACGACTTCGACGCGGACACCGCGATAGCTTACGGCATCGACAGCATAGGCAAGATCGCCATCTCCACTGACTAAAACTGCGGTGTCATAGGAGCCTACTAAAGCCATCATATCAACGGCAATTTCTACATCTAAATTTGCTTTTTTAGAGCCGTCTGGTAATTGGACTAATTCTTTGGAAATGACGCGGTAGCCGTTGCGCCGCATCCACAATAAAAATCCTTGTTGTTTTTCGTTGGTAGGATCAACGCCGGTGTAAAAAAATGAGCGTAATAAACGAGAACCGGCGGTTAACCGGCAAAGCAGTTTGGTGTAATCTATTTCAATGCCTAACTGGAGAGCGGCGTAAAATAAATTGGAGCCGTCTATAAAAATAGCAACTCGACCCCGATTTTCTAGTACCTGTTCTGGTGTGAAAAGTTCACCAGGGTTGTCTGAATGACTCAACATGATCTTATTCCTCGATTTTTTATGAAAAAAAAATTGTAATGGGTCTTCTTTTCTTTCAGCGTTTTATTATTGGCTATCAGGATAAAAGAATCCCTCATTTTAGGTTGTTTTTGTCAGAGGGAAGGATTTTATGAGAATTTGTCTTCCCTCTTTACTATCGCGGTTTTTTGTCCGTGAAAGAATTAAGAAGAAATGGCTTCTAATTGCTCAAGGCGTTGAAATACCGGCTTGGCTTCTCCCAAGGTTTGAGAGGCCGGTAAAATTCCCCATTGAGCATGAATGCTAAAGGGGGCGACACTAGCCACTATACCTTTATTGTCGCCTGCATAGGAGGGGTTTGTCTCGTCTTGTTTGGCGATGGTGTTTGATGTTTCAGTGTCGGGGCCGAAAATTTGCTCTCCCCAGCTTTGCAGTTGTTTTTGCAAGACTTGGCGGCCAGCAGCGGAACCGACATAGCGGTATAAAAACCAGCCGGTGTATCCAATGCCAATGAGTTCTAAAATTGGACTTACTAAGGGTATATCGTCGAGTCCTTTTATAATTTTCAGCAAAAAGCTACTGGCACCCAAAACAGCCACCAAACTACCTCCTAAAATTAACGGCCGGTGGTACTCTGTAAAGGATTCCCGAAAATAAACTGGGGCTTTCAAAAATGGTTCAAGAATTTTTTCGGCTACCGGCAAGGTTTGGAGGATGGAGGCTGTTTTGTTTTCTGTAACAAAGGCTCCTGTATGTTTTGCTGGTGCCGGTTGGCTGCGGGTTTGTTCAGCATTTAAGTCAATTGCATAACCCAATTGATTGTAAATTTCTGTGCTGATGCTGGGAATAATCGGTGAGAGTAAATAACCCGCCAGTCTGACTGATTCTAATACGCTATAAAGCACTTCTTCGACGGCTTGCTGTTTCCCTTCTTTATAAAGTGTCCAGGGGGCTTGTTCGTCGATGTATTTGTTGCATTTGCGTACCAAGTCTAAAATTTCTTCGCAAGCGCTACTAAATTCGAGATTCTCGTAGGCTTTGGCGACGTTTTGACCTAATTTTGATCCGGCTGCTTTCAGGGGGTTGCTGTTGGGAATTGTGGCGCTGTTGACATTAGGCCCAATGCCATTACAATATTTTTTCACCATTCCCAAGGTGCGGTTTAAAAGGTTGCCAAGGTCGTTGGCTAAGTCGGCATTTAGGGTGTTGATAAATCGAGTTTCGTTATAGTCTCCATCTTTGCCAAATTCTATTTCTTTGATGAAATAATACCGCACGGCATCGGCTCCATAACGGTCTATTAAGGCAACAGGATCAACGGTGTTACCTAATGTTTTACTGATTTTTTGTCCGTCTTTTGTTAAAAATCCGTGTCCAAATACTGTGTCGGGAAGTTTGACACCGGCTGACATTAACATGGCCGGCCAATAAACTGCATGAAAGCGTAATATATCTTTGCCAATCAAGTGTAAACTCATTGGCCACCAGCGAGCTAGGGCGTTTTCTAGGGTTGGTTCGTCTTCGGGTTCTAGTAAGGCGGTTACATAGGCCAATAAGGCATCAAACCAAACGTAAATTGTATGTTTAGGATCGTTGGGAATCGATATTCCCCAGTCTAAATTTACGCGGGAAATTGAGAAGTCTTGTAAGCCTCGCCCGACAAAACTTAAAACTTCGTTTCGGCGGCTTTCTGGTTGAATAAAATCCGGCCTGGTTGCGTAAAGTTCTTGAAGTTTGTTTTGATATTTTGATAAGCGGAAAAAATAGTTTTCTTCATCCCGCCATTCTACTTGTTTATTTGGATGCAGGGGACAATGTTTTTCGGCTGGTAATTCCCGTTCTTCTTTGAATTCTTCGCAGGAAACACAGTACCATCCTTGCTGTCTTCCTAAATAAATATCGCCGTTATTCCACACACGGGTATAAAATTCTCTGACTATGGCTTCGTGGCGGGGGTCTGTAGTGCGAATAAATCGGTTATTTTTGATATTAAGTTTTTGCCATAATTCGGCAAAACTACCGGCAATTTGATCGCTTTGTTCTTGGGGACTACGACCGGCCTCTTGAGCGGTGCGTTGTATTTTTTGGCCGTGTTCGTCGGTGCCGGTGATCAGCATGACGTTTTTGCCGCGTAAACGTTCAAATCTGGCGGTGACATCGGCAGCGATGGTGGTGTAGGCGCTGCCAATATGTGGCAAATCATTTACATAGTAAATGGGTGTCGTAAGTGCAAAGGTCTTTTGAAGTTTATTTTTATCTTTCATAGGATGTGGAATTATTTTGCCCTTTGATGAGTTTGCCGTCTATTCAGACGCTTTAAATTACATTTTAATTGCCAAAGGGTACGCTTTATCGTCTCCTTCAAGGCTTGTTTGATGGCTTAAAATTTGATTGGGCGACTCCCGGCAACTCGTGGGCTGAATTTTTTATCAAATTTTTTTTACCAGAATTGCTGACTTTTTTTCTTAAAATTAAATAAATCTTAAGCTTATAAGCAGTGGGCATCGCATAAAAACCCCAAAGGGCCAAAATTGCCGGCGGCGCTGTGGCATTAAGCCTGGGTTTGAATGTCAAACACACACCGTTAAGCAAGTTATCCAGGGCCGGTTTGCTTGAGCTTTTTCTGGGGAGGCGAGGAATAACAAAAAAATTGAGAAGATTTCTCGTTGAGTCTCTTGTTGCCTCACCGGGTTGTCTGCCGGTTAAATTTTTATGCTTTTTGGCTGGATAAAAAATTATTTTCGCATATTTTTCATCCTTGGGGAATCCCCAATTTAAGCAAATTTATTACTTTGGGCTGGGGCATCTCTATCCGCCGGTAGGGTGGATGGAAACATCCTTTAGGCATAAGTGGGCTAGGGTAAATGAATGTTACGTTAAAAGGAGTCTGGTGTAAATAGTTTAATAGTCGTTTTAATTAATTTTCTATGTTTGCTGAGAGTCCCCTGTTATTTTCTCATTCTCTTCTGGCGGCGCTTGGCACGCGGATGTTTTTACATTATGAAAATCGCATTCCTTCTGATAGTCGGGTGTTGGTGATAAGTAACCATCGCAGTTTTATGGATGCGCCGCTTTTGATGGCAGCCCTGGGCAGGCCGGTTCGTTTTGCCTGCCATCACTATATGAAACAGGTGCCGGTGTTGCGCGAGGTGGTGACGCAGTTGGGCGCCTTTCCTTTGGAAGCACCGGCCCAACGTCACCAACAATTTTTTAAGCAGGCAACCGAGTTATTACGGATAGGTGAATGGGTGGGAATATTTCCCGAAGGCGCGGGGCCAATGGTACAGCATACTCCGCCAGACCGGCTCAAAGAATTTCAAAGAGGTTTTGCTCATTTGGCGTTGCGGGCGCAGGTGGAAAATTTGGCGGTGTTACCAGTGGCGATAGCTTGTAGTGAGGAGGTGGTGTTGCCGGCGATACCGGTGCGGGTATTGAGTTTGTTTGACCCGTCAGAACCGATGTTTAAAAAAGAGGGGTTCCACCCGGTGGTGGTTTATAAGCGGGTTAATGTTTTGGTAGGCCGGCCTCATTGGATAAGTTCGTCTGACCGGCTTGCCTATGGCGGCAAACAGGCAAAGGCGGTGGTAGAAAATATGCTGAGCTCAACCAGTGCCGAAATTGCCGGTTTACTAAGGCAAGGATGTTATTAACCGACCAAATGCGGGTGATCTGAGGAAATCTCCTTGCCAAATTACCCGAAAACCTTCAACAATGAACAATAAACCATGATTGCGTCATGCCAGAAATAATTAGTCGGCCTTGTTTGCTGACACCAAAACCTTTAAGACCCGATTTTCCGCTGTTTGTCTTTTTACCAGGAATGGATGGCACGGGTAAATTATTGCGTTCACAACTGGGTTATTTAGAAGTCGCCTTTGATATTCGTTCTCTGGCAATTTCTCCAGGTGATCTAACATCTTGGCAAGTGCTGGCGGGGGAAGTTGTAGGGTTAATCGAGGCTGAATTAGAAGGCAAGAAACAAAGGCCGGTTTATTTGTGTGGCGAGTCCTTTGGCGGATGTTTGGCATTGCAGGTAATCCAGCGAGCGCCACATTTAATTGATCGGCTAATTTTAATTAATCCCGCCTCTTCTTTTAACCGGCAACCATTGTTACATTTTGGCTCACATTTAGTCGCGTTGTTACCCCAACCCATTTATCCCTATTCCGCAGCCGGTTTAGTACCGTTTTTGGCGGCGTGGGAACGAATGAAAACCAGCGATTTAGAAGAGTTGATGAAGGCAATGGAAAACGTGCCGCAAAAAACAACGCTGTGGCGGTTGTCGCTGTTAAGAGAATTTCACATTTCAACCGACCAATTGCGGAATATTTGGCAGCCTACTTTGTTAATTGCCGGGGCGGCAGATCGCCTGTTACCTTCGGTTTCTGAGGCTAAGCAGTTGGTAAGCCGTTTGCCGAATGCCAAGATGGTTACTTTACCGAATAGCGGTCATGCCTGTTTGTTAGAAGCAGATGTGGATTTGTTTAAGATTTTGAAAAATCAAGATTTTATTGAGATACCTACTAGACAAAGGGCTGGAAAGTCTGCTATTCTAAAATAGTCTCCTGGGTTACTAGCTCAATGGTAGAGCAACAGACTCTTAATCTGATGGTTGAAGGTTCGAGCCCTTCGTGACCCATTTTGTAAAAAAACAAATTTTATAAAAATTTAAAAAGTTGAAGTTTTAAGGGACGAGTCTATCACCGTAAATTGCCCTTGAAAAGATAACTTTTCTAAGCCTCCGCGTCTTGCACAGACTCAGCATTTAATAAAAAGCTTGCTTGGCTATAATTGAATATACAGCATAGCAGGTTCACCGCTGAGCGGTTTTGAAACTGTGCCGGTGCAAATTTCCCCTGGCGAGTAAGCGTCTGGAAGCCGAAGCAAGCCGGTTAAATTTAGCAAGACAAGAATTAAAGGGGACATTTAAAAGGAAAAAAACAGCCATTAAAGCATCCAAGAAGGCGAATTATTTAGGCAAATTTGATGATAACTAGCGAAAAAATTAAAGATTAAATGAGATTTAAGAAGCTTGGCAAAGCTAACTTTTCTCTTAAGTTTGTTTTGATGTTGCCGGTGGGCAATAGCAAAAAACTGGGATTAAAATTATAATAATAACCGACCCCAGCGAAAAAATTTTAACAAAAGACAAAGGTAGTTAAAATGAACAGATGGAAAATCGGCCCCGCTTTTTTAGCAACCCTCGCACTTTTGACCACACAAACCCCCGTTTTTGCTCGCACAACCTTTGAAGACGTGCGCGGACATTGGGCGCAATTGTGCATAGATGAACTTGCCAAACAAGGCGCTGTTTCTGGCTACAAAGATGGCTTATTTCGCCCCAATGAGCCCATGAGTAGAGAAGAATATGCCACAATTTTAAGCCGTGCCTTTGCCAGCGCACCGGCAGTCACCACCAACGCCCCATTTTCCGATGTTCCGGCTACAACACGCACCGGCACCGATCTCAGTACCGCCAGAGAAACAGCCTTTCTTGCCGGCTTTCCCAGCGGCGTTTTTAAACCCAACGAACCCCTCACCCGCGTGCAAGCATTAGTAGCAGTTACAAACGGCTTAAACTTAGCAGCACAAACCTTTTCTCCCAGCCAATTAAATTTAGTTTATGACGACTATCCAGAAATTCCAGCTTATGCCTTAAATGCAGTAGCAGCGGCAACCGAAAACGGCTTAATTGTCAGTTATCCAAACGTAAAATTTTTGCGCCCAAATGCACCGGCAACTCGTGCAGAAGCCGCCAGTTTTGTATGTCAAGCCTTGGCTACCGCTGGCAAAGCATCGCCGGTGCCCCCGCAATATGTAGTGACGGCACCCAATACAAGCGGTTTGCAAACAGAAGTGCAAAATTCTCTCGATGGCAGAGTGCAGGCAATTTTGTTTTATAATAAGCAAAATTATCTCTATACAAATTTACGTTTGCGGGTGATTCGAGACGGCGTTAATTTATTAGATACGCCTTTGCCGGTGGGAACCGGGTTAAGTACATCATTAGGCTTTCGTTTAATGGACTTAGACGGAGATTCTGAACCCGAAATTTTAGTTGATTTCTTTACGCGGGGCGGACAAGGGTGCTGCTCAAATTCATTAATTTTTCGCTATTTATCCGCTTCAAGAGCTTATAGTTATATCCAGCAACCTTGGGGATATGCGGGTTATAATTTAAAAGATTATGATGCCGATGGATTGCCAGAATTTGAAAGTTTAGATTACCGTTTTGGGTTGCGTTATGCAGCTAATTATACCGATGTCGGCGGGCCGTTACAAATTTTTCAATACCGCAGCGGACAAATGTTTGATGTGACGCGAAATTATCCCAATTTAGTCGCTCAAAATGCCCGCCGGCTTTGGGGAATTTATCAAAGTGGAGTTGCCCAAGGGCAAGATAGTAAAGCGGTTTTAGCAGCCTATTTAGCGGACTTACATTCTCTCGGACAAGGAAGACAAGGATGGACACAAATTCAAGAAAGTTATTTAGGAGGAGATCGCTCAGAATACTTTAATAATTTAAGCGATTTTCTCCGCAGCACCGGCTATACTCGCTAATTGATAATTAGGATCATTTTTAATGAAAAATCTTGTAGGGTGGGCTACGCCCACCATCTTATTCTTCACCTTCACTTCCGCCACATTTGCCCAACCACTTCGCACCCAAAAAGGCATGGTAGTTTCCGCCCATCTTTTGGCAAGTGATGCAGGAGTGGAGATGTTAAAACAAGGTGGAAATGCCATTGATGCAGCCGTAGCCACAGCCTTTGCTATATCGGTTGTCGAACCATTTTCTGCCGGCATTGGTGGAGGTGGTTTTGCAATGGTAAGGCTAACAGAAAATGCGGAAATAAAAGCCTTAGATTTTCGAGAACGCGCCCCCCAAAAAGCTACCCAAAATATGTATTTAGATGCCGAGGGAAAGGTGCGGCCAAAAACTAGCATCAACGGTCATTTAGCAGTAGGAGTTCCGGGGACTGTAGCGGGGTTATATGAAATGCACCGGCAGTATGGAAAGTTACCTTGGAAAACTGTAGTAAAGCCGGCATTTTATTTAGCAAAAGATGGTTTTTTGGTGGGAGAAAAGTTTGTTAATTCGGTTAATGCTCACAAAGAAATTTTATTAGCTAATCCCGCCGCTAAGGAAATTTTTACCCGCAATGGGCAAATGTGGAAAGTGGGAGACCGGCTTATTCAGAGAGATTTAGCTAAAACCTTGCAAGCAATTTCTGTAGATCCACAAAGTTTTTATCGCGGGGAAATTGCCGAAAAAATTGCTGTCGATATGCAGCAAAATAATGGCATAATTACTTTGGAAGATTTGCAAGAATATAACATTATTTGGCGGCAGCCTGTCTGTGGGATGTTTCGCATTTGGGAAGTTTGCTCAATGCCGCCACCTTCTTCAGGGGGTGTGCATTTATTGCAGATTTTAAATATTGTCGGTGATACGGATATTAAAAGTTGGGGAAGATATAATCCTGATACGCTGCATTTGTTAATAGAAGCGATGAAAATTGCCTATGCAGATCGTTCGGAATATTTGGGAGATTCTGATTTTGTGCCGGTGCCGGTTGCGGGTTTAATTAATCCTGAATATGGGAACTTGCGCCGGGCTGAAATTGATATGAATAGGGCAAAATCATCTTCGGAAGTTAGGCCGGTGGATATCAATATTTTACAGCAATTTACCAAAACCGAATCAGAAGATACAACTCATTTAACGGTAGTCGATGAACAGAAAAATGTAGTGAGTTTAACCTTTACAATTAATGGGCGATTTGGTGCCGGTGTAGTCGCAGCGGGGACGGGGATTTTATTAAACAATGAGATGGATGATTTTGCCATTGCGCCAAATACTCCAAATTTATTTGGTTTGGTGGGAGGTAGCGCCAATGCTATCGCACCAAACAAAACTCCTCTATCAAGTATGACTCCGACAATTGTTTTAGAAAATAATCAGTTTAAAATGGCAGTGGGTTCCCCTGGGGGCAGTACAATTATTACAACAGTTTTGCAGATGGTTTTGAATGTTTTGGTGTATGAAATGGATGCAAAAGAAGCCATTTCTGCACCGCGATTGCATCATCAATGGATGCCGGATAAGCTGTGGGTAGAAAAAGAATTTGAGAGCGGTGTTTTGGCGGAATTAACGCGGCGAGGAAATGAAATTGAAGAGTTACCGGGATGGGGAAATGCCAATTTAATTATTATTACCCCAGATGGGCAGTTAGAAGGAGC
Organism: Ancylothrix sp. D3o; assembly: GCF_025370775.1. NCBI lineage: Bacteria > Bacillati > Cyanobacteriota > Cyanophyceae > Oscillatoriales > Microcoleaceae > Ancylothrix > Ancylothrix sp. D3o. The sequence goes on from NZ_JAMXEX010000013.1 coordinate 148,811, forward strand.
GGCTGATCCGCGTGGGGAAGGTGCCGCGAGGGGGTATTAAAGTTGTTTTTGTACGTTTAAGGTTTAAAAAAACGGTCAGATGCTCTCAAGTTTTCGCCAAAGCAATTGTTAGCAACTCATCACATTATAAGTGGAGATGAAATCATATTTACATTCTTTAAATTTTAGGAAACTGGCTCTAGTAAAGATTTTTTCAAGAAAAAATTATTACCAAACAAGCAAACCCAATCAGGTAATCTACTCCTTTTTAAATATATCTATAAGTAGATTGGGTTAAATAAACCAAGCGTTATCTTGAGCCTATCCAACACTCAGCATTAACCATTCAAGCAATCAAAGACAGTCATATATAGCCAAGAATCAAAAGTCTGGCTTGTTTGGTTAAATTCTGTGAAAATCAACACAATTCATTCACCATGAATATTTACGTTTTGTCTCGTCGGAGTTTAGTATCTTCTGTTTCCGAAGATCCCGTTTTTGAATTAGAAGATTTAGTAGCCGAAACCTGTGATGCCAAAATCTTGATTCCCACCGCTCGAAACCTAACGGTGTGGGCAGAAAAGCAACCCCAGCTTGCCTCAAAATACCTCAAAAAAGTTATCAAACGAACTAGCGGCTTTTATCATCCTTTAGAATGCGAAATCCCCAAAACTAACCAGCCCAATGTATTACTCGTTATTGGCCTTTGTGGCTCCGAGCTAAACGTTTTAGCAAGTCTCCCCGGATGGCGTCAAAAATTTGATATTGTTGTCGCCTATGTTTTTGATGCTTGGGATTTTGATTACTACCCGAAATATATCAACCAAATTGATCATTTATTTGTGCCGATCCCAGAGATTATCGACACCCTCCATCAAAAATTTAAAATTCCCGTATCATTATTACCTTTTGGAGTGGATGCTTTGAAACAAGGTGACGGTGGAAATAATCGCCCCTTTGATCTGATCAGTTATGGACGAATTCCCCAGCAATATCACCAAGCATTTCATGGCAAATTTAATCAACCTAACTCAGGGCGAATTTATTACCGATTTACGCCACGTCCCACAGAATTTTTGCCGAAAAATCCTTATGAAAATCGCCGAGATCGTGAAGATAGGATGACCTTATTTCACATTTTGAGAAGAGCAAAATTAGCCCTGGCTTTTGACACACTTTATCCAGGGATGCGACAATTTCCCCATTCGGTTGTAACGCTGCGCTGGTTTGAATGTGGGGCTGCCGGTTGCGGAATTGTTGGTAAACGCCCCACAACACCTCTAGCTGATCAATTATTAGATTGGGAAGATTCAACCATTGAGTTACCAGACGATCCTCAAGAAAGTGTGGAGATTGTCGAACAACTTTTGCAGGATCAAAATCGCCTCAACTCAATTCACCGGCGCAACTATCTTGAAAACTTAGCTAAACATGATTTGCGTCATCGCATCCAGTTAATGTTAGAAACATTAAATCTGAGTCTACCGCCGCGTTTAGTTGAGGAACTTTCGCAAATTAAGGAACTCTCCAAAGCCGAAGTCAAACAGATAGTTAACGTTTGATTTTTACGGTGATAGTAGTTTAGGGGAGGGAGGCATAATACCAAGCCTCCCTCTCTGAGGCTGCTTTAGAGAGAATTACCTAGATAAATCTTTATTTCAATCCCAGTTAGTGTAAGCTTAATATGTTAATATGATAATCATGTTAAGTCATGGGTAATAAGCATTATAAAAAAGCAATCCACAGTTTACAAAAACGCATTGATGAACATCTCGAAAAAATTAGAATAGAGGAGGCAAAAGATTCTCCCAATCACGGATTAATTGAGCATTGGCGCAAAGAAATCTTAGCCTTTGAGAAAGGAATTACGAAAGCAACCAAAAGATTAGGAAAATAAAATGAAATCAAAAAAAAATATAGGCCGTAATGAAACTTTTAAAATTTTAATTGCTGAATTGGGGGAAGAGTGTATAAAAGTTCAAACTTTACTCAGCCAGATGCAAACTCCTCAATTAAGCACCTCTCAACAAGCTGAAATTTTAGCGGAATTGTTGGCATCAGTAATTCATTTACACAGTCATTGTGATGATGAATTACAAGAAATGATTGCTGACGAATTAGAAATGTTGCCGGTTGATGAAAAAGAGGAAAATCTAAAAACATCTATGGCGAGTCAGCATGAGGTGACGGAGACTGTTATCGCTGGTAACACATAGGCTAAATTACTCGTGGTGCCGGTGGGGAAATTTTTGTTATTTAGTGCTTGTAAAATGTTGTGTTACTTGAAATTCGCTTTCTTGACAAAATGGCGATTTTTTCTCAATTTTAGGATCAAAGGATAATTTAAAAGATTTTAATTTATCGTCTACTCCAATTGGTGAAACTTTTACATCCCCTTCACATAAACCATGCACACTATAATCTTTGAATTTCCCTGAATAGGCTTTGTCTTTAGAACCACTAGGAAATTCCATGATACCTATATATATTTCCGGGTCTTTTTGTCCTCTTTGAAATACATAAAATGAAATAACAGGAAAGAAATTACTATGACCTACTTTATCCAGATTCAAAGCAAAAAAACGCTCATTGTTTTTTTTGTAAAAAGTTTGTTCCTGAATATTAGGTGCGTGGTTAACGCTTACAAGCAGTGCTAACATTGATGCAACTGCTATAGCCGCTGCTATAACAGTGATTAAAATTTTGATAGATGCTGGCGTTTTTGATAGCATTTGAAAGCGATACGAACCCCACTGGAATTGGAACCAAGTTAAGAAGGTAACCAATACCCCTAAAACTATCAAAACAAAAAATGGATTTTCAAAAACAAGTTTTATCGTTTCCATAATAACCTCCTACTTTCTCCTTACCTCTCACAACTTATAAAACCACACTCACCGGCACCGCTTGGATTTTTAAAACCCAAACAGCAATCTAGGGAAATTTTGCATTGCAAATCCTCCCTCACTCACAAGAACACATCTCAGGAAACTATACCTTAGTTATATCATATCCTCACAAACCGCGCAACCCCTCCGCCAAACCCTCACAGATCCCCGCCATATAATCCAAATTTAACGTCTCAATCGTATCACTCGGTTGATGATAATGCGGATTCCGCATATTTGCCGTATCCGTCACCATCATCGCCGCATAACCCAAATCCCAAAACGGTGCATGATCACTTCTTCTCACATCAGGAACCATCTTGCCGGCATTCGGCACCGGCAACCACTCACAAGGCACCTGTGCTTTTTTAATCTCACTTTTCAACCTCATCATATCGGGAATTGTCCGCAAACTTCCAATCAAAGCAATGTAATTCCCACAATTCGGATAAAACTTTTCCAACTTTGCCGGATACCTTTGACTCCCCGGAGTCTCATCAAAATATCCCAACATTTCCAAAGACAACATCAAGCGAATTTCTTGCCCTTTTTCCTTCAACTCTTGGGCATACACACCACTCCCCACCATCCCATATTCTTCCACATCAAACGCCACCAACTGCACCGGCAATCCAGCCGGCCTTTCGGCAAAAATTCGCGCCAACTCCAACAAAACCGCCACCCCACTTGCATTATCATCCGCCCCCGGAGATCGCGGCACCGCATCATAATGAGCACCAATTAAAATTATCGGTTTCTTATCAGCAACATCCCCTTGTCGGCTCGCTAAATTTAAAATTAAATTTTGATATCTTTTCCCTACCTGCTCAAAATTATGACTTTCTACCTCTCCCCACCTTCGCAACTCTTGGCGAATATATTCCCGTACATAAAAATGCCCCTGTTGAGCAAAATACGGATCGCGCTCCCGTACAATTTCTCTTAAATGCCCTTCCAAATTTTCTTTAATCATACTTGGTAATTCCTAGCAACTACCCCATCCCAAATTTACCCAAAACAAAAGCACCCGCTCTAGGAGTCTGAGTGATTTCCTCTTATTCGTTTGCTTAATTTGGAGAGCGTCAACTTTAAAAAGTTTAATCGCCTAACTCCCACATTAACTAAACGAGGAAATATCAGCCTACAACCAGAAGATGGGTGCTTTTGTTGTTTAGTGAGACAGATTGGAAATTTAACAGCGTTTTTACCTCATTAATTCAAACATGGACTGCGCTGTGGTATCTGTCAGCCGAAGCTTTATTTGCTTCATGTATTTACTCTAGCAAACTCTCTGGAAGATGCAAGCAATTGATACTAAACTTTACGTTTGAAGTTCCACCTACTTTAATTCTTAAAATTTTCCGTAATAATATCAAAGCCGCCACAAAACTCCGATATAATTTTAAGTCGGCAAATTAAAACCATCGGCCTTAACAAAACAACTTCCCAAAATAAGCAGAAATAACTATAACCAAAGCGAAAAAAAGTATCCCCCCAAAGGCATATTTTAAAACCGCAAAAAACCCGCCCTTTTTAAGAGCGGGGATGGGAAGAATCGAGCGGAGTGCAAAAGCCTAAACTTGTTTTATCCTTGGCGGCGGAGCAGCAACAGCCACAACCCCCCAAACCGGCACCCCCGCAGCCCCCAAAGCCTCAACCGCAGCACGAATCGTTGAGCCGGTCGTATAAATATCATCAAATAATAAGACAGAACCAGAAAAGTGGCCTTTCCGAAAGCCCGTGCCCACAGAAAAAGCATTGCGAAGATTTTCCTGACGTTGCACAGCAGAAAGACCAAATTGAGCCTCAGTTTCACGGATACGCACTAAACCCCGGCGTTGAAGAGGCAAATTTGTCACCGAGCAAAAATGCTCAGCCAGCAACTCAGCTTGATTAAACCCCCGCGCTTTCAGCTTTGTGGAATGCAGGGGAATAGGGACAACCGTTAAATTACGTTCAGCCGCCAAGCGCTGCTTTAACCAAGCCTCACCCACCCACTCACCCAGAGGTTTTGCCAATTGCGGCTGATTTTCATATTTCATCACCGCAATAGCACGTTTAAGAATACCGCCATAAACACCCCAGACAAACACCGGCATAGTCGAGGCTGGCAAAAGATGCTCTTTGTGGCAGACTTGAGGAAATTGAGATTGTTGCAGTTGCCTGTGACAGTACAGACAAAGACTTGTCTGGGCGGGGCGTCCACAAAGACAGCAAGGAGATTTAAGAAATAAATTTAAAAAGCTTTTGAAAATTCCCACAAATCTTGTTGTGTTAGCCATTGCCAGCTTGGAAACCTAGAACTGAATAAATAATACCCAAATTTTTTCCTTAGCGAACTCTTGTATAAGACCCAGAGAGCAATGTAAAAAAACTTTAATTTTCTTAAACAAAACCTTAAATATTTGACAGTAAATCCTTAAATTATTGCCTGATTAAGGGGTATTACCCCTCACCTCAGCTTCACGATAACTTTAAAATGTACGGGAAAACTACACAAAAAATTTAAAGAATGCGTAAAGTTATCGTAAAACTACTGGATGATCGCAAAGACAGCAAACTATAATGGGCAACAGAAAGACTATAAGTAGAGATCGATGCCGTGTTTCTACTAAACAAGACAAACTGAGCCAGTCGATCTCCCAGTAGAAAAGCTATCAAAGCTTTTCTTCAAGCCAAAAAATCCGTAGTCTCAAGGAGAACAAACCCTGACAACAATCTCAAAGCGGAGAATGTGAACAGGTGCAGACGGCAGCCAGTGAAATTACGGATATCGAGCCAAGAACATCAGAGTGACGAGGAGGGGGGGAAAGGATCTATATGAGTTACAAGCCGTCTTCAATCGGGAATAGCCTAAGACCACACGCTATCAGCTTAATGGTCGGAGGAATGCTGTCCCTATGGGCAACTGGCGCTCGTGCAGCCAGCTTGTTCTCATTTGCGACAAATTTTTCTTACCCAGGCACCGGCACCCGCACCGAGTGTGACATCTCTGCCCTGTGCGACATCGCCCTCGACAGTGTAACCATTGGAAATAAAGCATTTTCGCTCAGCCAAATAGGTCGCGTCAGCGATGTGGCCCTTTTAAACAACTATAACGGGCCGCCGCCTTCAACAGGAGGCCAAAGAAATATAGGGGGAGCCAGCCTCGACAGAGGAGATTTCGCCACCGGCGTCGCCCTAGAAACCTTGCGAGCCGAAAGTGACACCACGCGGTTAGCTCAATTCAACACCTCCAGAACCGAGCAAGCCATCGCCGAAACCCTCGGAAACAACCGGCAATCAATCTTTAACTTAAACAACATCATTGACACCGAAGATGATGGAATCGGTGGTAGCTGGGATAACGAAAGCGTTTTCACGATGGATTTGTTATTCAACGGCGGCGCGGCCTATAACAGTTTACTGCTGTGGGAGCGAGGCATGAACAGCGACATCATGCTCAAACCGATCTACGAAGTTGCCAACAACCAAGCAACCGTACTGGGAGAAGAGGTGATCATCACTCAGCAAGAGTTAGATAGCGCCGGCTTCCAAATTGACACCACAGAAATCCGCGCCCCTCAAGAAGTTGGCTCAAAAGGCATCACATTTGACACAGACATCAAAGGCGTGCGTGTGATCAGCACAAAACAATTTGACGGCCCAGATTTCAAAATTGCCGCCGTCAAGCAAACCATCCCAGAACCGAGAGCCTTATTAGGTTTGGGCCTGGTGGGAGGGGCTCTCGCTTATACTCGCCGCCGCCAAATCAACAAAAGCTGTTAAAAAACTCCTTAACCAAACAAGCACAAAGCAGGATGGCTGTGTGCCTATTTTTTTTGAAAAAAAATTTTTAAAAAAAGTTAACAAAAACAAAATCAACGAAAATAATAATAAAGAGTTCCTGTTTAGCAACCTCCGGGCTAGAGACTCCGCAATGGAAAACTTTTACTGGCTCGGCCAAATTCAACCGCCACAGCGCAAATCGGTCGGAGACAAAGCATTTTATCTTAACCAGCTTCTCAAGCTGGGGTATCCTGTCGTCCCTGGGTTTGTCGTGGGTGCAGATGTGTTGCGAGAATTTTGGCAAAACCACAAATGGCAAGAACCGCTGTTAGGAGAACTGCCATACTCCTCGCTGCGCTTAAACGTCGAAGACACCGCCCAGCTAAGCGCCCTCGCCAAAAAAATCCGCCAAGAAATTGCCAAAGCCGACCTACCGGCACCCCTACTAGCAGCCTTAATCAGCGCCACCCAACAGTTAAACGCACCCGTTATCATCTTTCGGCCCTCCCTAGCCAGCCCCCTTGCCACCGGCCATCTCAACATCAGCGGACTGCTCGAATCTCATGTTTGCCGGTGCACCTCCACAGAAATTGCCGGTGCCCTCAAACAAGCCTGGGCCGAACTTTTTAGAGCTAGAAGCTTGTATTATTGGCACAAAGCCGGCATCGAACTCCAACAAATCGGCTTAGCCATATTAGCCCAACCGGTCTGGCCAGCCGTCGCCGCCGGAGAAATGGTTTTGCACCCCAACGCCGTCGAAATTCAAGCCACTTGGGGACTCGGCCACGCCCTTCGCCAAGGCCACGCCATTCCAGACTACTACCAACTTGACCTTGTTTCTGCTATCCCCATCCACCGGCGACTAGGACAAAAAACCATTGCCTACTATCCCACAGAGGCATCCGTTAGCCCCACAGAGACATCCAGCCACCCCCTCAATTTGACGCTGCTGAGCGAACAACAACAAACAGCCTACTCTCTCGAACCCCCCCAATTAGAACAACTAAGCCAACTTGCTCAAAAACTCGACCTTCAACTTGGTTCGCCATCTATTTTAGAATGGGCTTTTATACAGCAAGATAGCGCTTTACCCCCGCAAATTTATCTCATCCAAGCCCAACCTACCCTCAGCCCAAAGTTGAAAACTGAAGCTTCTCTCTCAGTCACAAACCCAGTATCCGCGAATACTGAACCCCTGCGCGGACTCCGGGGTTCTCCGGGCATTTTCTGCGGGCCGGCTCATGTTATTGCCAGTCTCTCGGAAGAGCAAAATTTAGACAACCTTCCCCCCGGAAGAATTTTAATTGCCCCGGCTATCCCCCCGCATTGGCAACATTTACTGACGCGGGTGGCCGGTGTGGTGACTGAACAAGGCGGTATGACGTGCCATGCGGCAATTTTAGCCCGTGAATTGGGCATTCCGGCGGTGGTTGGAGTCAAGGATGCCACTCGTTCTGTGGAAACCGGCTCTACTGTGCTCGTTGATGGCAACACCGGCCTGCTTTATCTTCACCCCCCCGAAACCGACATCCTCCCCTCAAATTCTGATAACTCCACAGGCATGATGCCTGCACCACTCAGCGATTTTTCCCCTTCTCCAATTGGCACCCAATTGTTTGTCAATCTCAGTCAACCGCCGCGTAAGCACCTAAGTCATTGGTGGGTTGATGGCGTGGGGTTGTTGCGTTCAGAATTGCTGCTGATGGAGTTGTTAAAAAATCCTGCTAATTTGTCGAATTTAGGAAGCCAATGGATTCAGGAAATTGCTTCTGCTGTTGAGCCGTTTGCTGCTGATTTTGCTCCGAGGCCGGTGTTTTATCGTTCCCTTGATTTAAGAAACAGGGCCGATGCCTATTCCCCTGGTACTCAATTAAATGCGGTTAATTCTACTTTGGGGGTTCACGGGACTTTTAGCTATACTTTAGACCCCAGTTTATTTGATTTTGAGTTACAGGCTTTAGTACAGTTACAACGGGCCGGTCATCGCAATTTGAATTTAATTTTGCCCTTTGTGCGAAGTGTCGAAGAATTTGTTTTTTGCCGGCATCGCGTTGAGGCTGCCGGTTTAACTGCCAACGCACCCTTTCAACTTTGGGTTATGGTGGAAGTTCCTTCTTTGCTGTTTTTGTTGCCAGATTTAATTGCAGCCGGTGTGGATGGTTTTGCCATTGGTAGCAATGATTTAACTCAACTTCTCCTGGCTGCAAATCGTGAAGATCCCCAAATGGCTATGGCTTTTGATCAAAGACACCCGGCTGTATGTCGCGCTTTTGAACAAATTATTACTACTGCCAAAAAAGCCGGCATTCCTTGCTCTTTTTGCGGGTCTGATCTTCATCGTTATCCTGAAATCATCGAGAAATTAATCCGGTGGGGAGTTAGCGCTATTTCTGTTGAACCAGATGCGCTTTCCCCCACCCAAATTGCCATTGCTAAGGCTGAACAACGCTTGCTTTTAGACTTTGCTCGCCAGCAACTAAGAAACACTTAAATTTCCTAACGTTTAATAGCGTAAAATAGCGACTATTAACTTACCTTCTGGCATTTTTTCCGGGGAAACGGCGTACACTTCGCCGCCATTTAAAAAGGTATGAATGGCAGCAAAATCAAGCAAATCTTGATTACCCGGTTGCTTTTCTGTGTTTATTTCAACGCTATTATTATCCGGATCAAACCGGCCCCACATTTGTTGACCAACGGCTACAAATAACGTTTCTACCCGTTGAAAATAAGCAGCGGAAACAATTTCTTTAAGGTCTGATGAAGTCGTGACACCGCCGCCACCGTTGGCTTCTTGATATCGCTCGATAGCTGCTTCTAAAGTTTTTTCAAAAATCGGTGTGACGATTTCTAAAGCCCGGTTGTGTAACTCTTCTGGTTTGAGAAGTTCTGGGTTGCCGGTGATGCCTTCTTCTACTAAATTACCATAAGTATTTGCCTCTCTGTAAATTGGGAACAAATACTCAACTCCTGCTAAAACTAATGGGGCTTTTTCGGCACGGAGTTTTTCTTGCAAGCCGTGATCAATTTGGTGGAAAAATTGGAGGATATATTGTTTTGGATGATCGTTTTCTGGGCTTCCTTGACCGTGAAAACTTCCCGGTTGTTGAAAAGGATTTGAAGTGCCGCCTTTTGATGTGGCAATGCGGTTTTGTAGTAGCTTGCCGGTGTCGTCATTGTTAACGGCTTCGTCTACACTTTTTGGCACGTTTTCTAATTCAATTTCTTTGACGTTATAACGGGTGGCTTCCATTAAACGTAAGTCTTGTTGACTAAGTGCCAAAATATAAAACCGGCCATCTCCTGTTAAAAATTGCAGCAGCGGTTTGAGGTGAAATTGTTCGCTAACTACCACTAATTCTTCTACTTCTACCGGCAGCCGGTAATAATGAAAGAAATCCTGGGCTACAAATAAAGCTAAACCTCGATCTTGATAGCGCCAAAATTCCGCCTCATCTAATGATAGGGCCGGTTCTAAAATTTTACCGGCTTCTGTACGATCAACTCCTAAATCAATTAGCCGGTTTTCTGCTTCGCGGATCAGGTTTTTAAAACGTATGGGGTTTTGACGAATTTCTACGCCGACAGATTCTACCGGCAAATAAATAGAAACACACAAACCCTGCGGTTGTTGGATCAAATCTTTGATTTCACTGACGGATAATAAGGACATAAAATCTCTCTCCTTTTGTTTTTTAGAGCGAAAATTTGCCAGGCTGTTTCTTAACTAAAAAAATTGTATCCGCGCCAGAGCAACAGACTCTTTACTACTTCCCAATGTATTGCATCAAAAACTCTTTCATTTGGGGATTATTATCATAATTTAAGCCAATTTTTTCAGCTTTTTGTAGAGTTTCCTCTGCTGTTAAATCCTGCTTGGTTGCAATACTCATCAATGCCATTGCACCGGAACGCATTCCACTTTTGCAGTGAATTATAACTGGTTTGGGTGCTTCCTCAATATGCTTGAGTACGGCATCTGTTAGTTCTTTGGTAAGGGTGCCTGGTTTGATGGGAATATGAAAATATTGCAAGCCGGCGGCTTTAACTTGCAGGGGTTCTTCTGTTACGAAATCTTCCTCTTCAATGGCTCGCAAATTCATCACCGACTGATAACCTTCCAAAGCAGCTTGTTGTAATTGCTCGGCTGTTATTTGATTAGTGACTATGGCTAACTCATCGTTAATTTTTATGAGGTTTTCCATTCGCAGATCCCCCTGTTTGGGTTGAAATTTTCAAGCAAAAAAAACCCGTCTGTGTTCATTTGAAACGCCGGCGGGGTAATCTGACCTCTATCTGTTGATAGATTGATGAAAATGCTTGTGGTTGTTTAGCGGCTGTTGGCTGTATAGCCGTTTTCTTGCAAGAATTTTTGCAAGTCTCTAAAGTATTGTTCGCGGTTAGAAAGTTTGTACACTTGCCGAACTCGCTTCCAGCCATCTTCACTTTGCCCTAATAAATATTTGTCGCCTAAATAGGCAGCTAAAATGCCTTTGACATTCAAACCTTGGGCATCAATACCGGCTTTGCGTTGTTCTTCAAAGAGTTTCCATAATTGATAAGCATGATCGTAAATTTGTCGGGGATATTGACGGGTAACATCTAGCATTTTGCCGTCGCGGTATTGCCAAACTTGTAAGGGATAGGCGGAAGCTGCATAGGCAGTAAAGGCATAGGCAAAACGGTCATCTCGGCTGTAAAATTCTGGGGTTCCATCTTGCTCTAAATCTCTGAAACTATAACCGCCATTCCCCCAAAAATGTTTGATTTGGCTGTATTGTTTTTTGTCTGGTTTGTAGCCATAAATCAGGGAATAAATACAGCAATGAGCGCCGCCCGTATAAAAATCTGTGATGATTTCTGGTTCGGCAACTTTGTCTATATTTTGCACCTGAAAACCGGCGGGAAAACCATCATTTCCATCTTTAAAAAGGGGCCGATAATATTCATTTTCTACCGGCAAAGCTGTATCTAAAATTGTCTGACCGGCCCGGATAATTTTTAAGCGTTGTTTGGTGTAGGTTCCGTTTGCCCCTGGTTGGTAAGAAATTTGAGCTTTGACTTGTCCAGATTCAGCGGTTTTAACTTCGGCATAACTTGGGGCCGGTGTTAGCAATACGGTCGCTGTTACAACGCCTAAAACAAATTTATAATTCTGCAAAAATTGTTTCAGTAAGGACATGATTTCCCCCTTTTTTCTATTATTGTAATCCTTGATTTCTTCAGCCTCAACTTTTACGATGCAGGAGTAGAATCAGGATGTGATGGCTTGTTGCCGGAATTTTGGTATTTATTTTGTCTTTCTATGATTCCCAAAGTTACTAATTTCATCAGCCAATATAAACCGGCAATAATCACAAAAGTGACAATCATTACTAACAGCGGACGCTTGCCCACTAAATCATCCGTGATAGTCACCACTAAATCATCAGGGTTGGTGACAATATCCCAACTATTGAAGCGAATAAACCGGCCCAAATAGATGCCTATGGCGGTGAGGGCGTGTAAAATGATTTCGGCGGAAACAATAAATTTTTGCCAGCCTTGTTTTTTGAGATATTCTCCCAAATTTATTAGCGACAAAACATAAGCAAAAAAGCCGGCCCCCATAAATAATAAATACTGAGGAACCAGCGCCAAAGTAATGATCCAAACTGAATAACCTTGCCGAATATCATCAATTAAGTGAATAATATCGGTTAAAACGTAGGGTGCATTTGGCAAAAAGGCAACAAACGCAAAAAATCCTACCCACCAAACCAGAGAACGCGATACAGGAGCTCTATTGAGGCGTCGCATCAGAAAAATATCTAAAGCCATGAAAATTAAAGTAAAAACCAATGCACCTAAGAGATAAGTTTTGCCGACATCTCGAATTAAATGCAGCAAATAATGGAAAACATGATAAGTGCTAGGTAAAAAAGTCGCACCGAGCAATAACCAAACGCCATAGCGTAAAATGGGAGAACGGGGCCGGTGAAAAAGCAAAAAACTTAACGCCAGCGGTACTAAGGCTAAAAAGAGATTCCACGTCATAAACCGGCCATTTCCAGCCATTGCTTGCCACGCTATAGCGAACCAGTTGAGTAGTTGTGCTGTCATGTTTGTTTTCTCGCTTGAGTTTGTTTTCTTAAAAGCTATCGTCTCTTTCTGTTTTTTTTGAATACAGCAAACACCAGCATTTTTACGGATACAAAGCCAGTTGTGTTTTTTGTTGCTGCATGACACAGAAAGACGCTGGTAGCTTCACTCACTCCACGATAGCTTTTCCGACAAAGTAACTTACGGGTAATTCGCCTCAAAGCATTCTCACCTCTACCCCCCTACCCGCGCTTTGGGGAGAGAGGAAAGGAATCTTAGGTTCTTCAGTCCGTGTAAACATCAGCAAAATTGAGTTTTAACCGCCAATAAACCCAGATAAATTTAAAAAGCGAACAACCGGAAATCGCTAGTTTTGAGCAAAAATAGTCCTCAGAGAAAAATAAATCTCTCAGAAAGAATTGCTAGATTTTTTGATGAATAGGCAGACAAACCTCAAAAGTAGTGCCTTTTCCTAATTCCGAGATACACTTAATTTCACCCTTGTGTTTTTTAACAATAATTTGGTAAGAAATAGACATTCCCAGCCCGGTGCCTTTACCCACTTCTTTTGTCGTATAAAACGGGTCAAAAATGCGATTTTTAACCGCCTCAGTCATGCCGACACCATTATCAGAAATTTCGACAAAAATAAAATGTTCTTGCTTCAAGCCGGTGCGAATCGAAATCGCCGGCAAAAAACCGTGATTTGTTGTATTCAAACCACTCGCCCTTTCTTCGAGAGCATCAATAGCATTACTAAGGATATTCATAAAAACCTGATTTAACTCACTAGGATAACACTCAACAAAAGGTAAATCCGCATACTCCTTCAACACCTGAATAGCAGGATGATTGCTTTTAGTTTTCAAGCGATTTTGTAAAATCAAAAGAGTGCTTTCAATACCCTCGTGAATATCAACCGGCTTCATATCAGACTCATCAAGCCGAGAAAAGTTGCGTAAAGAAAGCACAATCTGGCGGATGCGTTCAGTACCAAGTTGCATAGATTTAAAAATCTTGCCAACATCACTTTTAATAAAATCAAAATCAATTTCGGACATAAAATCTAAAACAGCAGCATTTGGCGGAAACTCTCGTTGATAGACTTCAGCAAGTTCTAGCAAATTTTCCGCATACTCACTCAAGTGTAAAAGATTGCCATGAATAAAATTAACCGGATTATTAATTTCGTGAGCAACCCCCGCCACCAATTGACCAAGAGAAGACATTTTTTCAGTTTGAATTAGTTGGGCTTGGGTGCGTTGTAACTCTTGCAAAGCTTCTTCAAGTTGAGTAGCTTTTTCCCGTTCGCGGGCTTCAGATTGGCGCAGAGCTTCCTCTGCTTGTTTGCGCTCCGTAATATCAGAAATAGAGCCAACCATTCTAATAGGATTACCTTTTTTATCCCACAAAGCCTGCCCTCGGTCAAAAACCCATTTATAGCTACCATCTTTACACTCCATCCGATACTCAGCCACATAATAAGGTATTTTTTTTTCAAGGTGATCTTGAACAATTTGTAAAACACTTTCTTGATCATCTGGGTGCATTCGCGCTGTCCATTCATAAACGTGATGGTCAAATTCCTCTTCCGAATAACCAAGCATTTCTTTACACCGGCTAGAAAAGAAATTTTCATTAGTTTTAATATTCCAATCCCAAATGCCATCATTACTGCCTTGAAGCGCTAATTGCCAGCGTTCTTGACTTTCCCGTAATTGCGCTTCTGCCTGTTCCCGTTCCGCAATTTCTTCTTGCAGACGAGCCAGTGCGTTTTTTAATTCTGCGGTGCGATTTTCCACGCGATTTTCTAACTCATCATTAGCTTTTTGTAAAGCTTCTTCAGCGCGTTTGCGTTTGGTAATATCTCGCGCTACGCAAATTATAGTTTCATCAAATAAAGGGGAAATATTCGCCGAAAACCATATTTCCTCACCGTTAATAGGCAGGGAATATTCACAGGAAGTCATTTGCTTTGTCTGCAAAGCCTTGCTGATATAATTCTGAAAAAACTCTGCCATTTCTAGCGGCATAACTTCATGGATAGTTCTGCCAATAATTGCGTTACTAGGTTTATATAAAAGGGAGGGATTGGTGGGAGCAACTTTTAGATAACGGCCTTGGCTATCAAAAACAAAAATTACATCGCTCATAGCCCCAAACAAAGCCCGTAACTCGGCTTCAGAAGTTTGAAGAGCAACTTCGGCTCGTTTGCGGTCGGTAATTTCATTTCCCATGCAGAGAATTCCCTTGAGCCGTCCATCGCTGTCAATTAAAGGTTTATTTCGCCAAGCCACCCAAACAGAAGTTTTATTACCCAGGAAATGTTCATTTTCGCTGTAAGTAAATGCGTCTGTATTTTGCAGACAGTCCCATAGAAGCGAAGCTTGGTTAACACCCGCCGAATTGATGGCGGGTAGAATTGTCCCTACAAAATTTTTGCCCTGAATTTCATATTCAGAATAGCCAAAAAAACTTTGAGCAAATTCATTAAAAAACGTAATTTTGCCTTGAGCATCAATTCGGACAATCAGGGTGCAGGCATTGTTAACCAATTCTCGATATTTGGCTTCGCTTTCGATGAGGTTGCCGGCGGCTGTCGTAATCGCTTCGCGCAGGCGTTCGGGATCATCCAACCAGTTAAAGACTAAAATACTGCTTAACAACGCCAAAAAGCCACCACCGGTTAACAGCCACACACGCAGGGGAGGTTCTTGAGGCCAGCCACCCGCAGGGATAGCCGCAAGTTGCCAAGAACCGATGGGCAAGGAGATGTCTACAAGGACAGGATCTTTTTCAAAAACCATTTCTGATCCTAAAAAAATTTCCCCTTGCGCGCCTAAAGCATTTTTGCCTCGGAGGCTGTATTGAATGTTAGTGTTTGACGACAGCAAGCCGGTTTCGGAGAGTAAGACATCGCGGTCTATGATCAAACCGGCCAGCCCCCAGTATTTTCCAGTTTCGGGGCGTTCTCCGGGCGGAGTAATAAAAATAGGCGAACGAGTGATAAAGGCCGGTAAGCCGTTGTGAACTAAAACTACAGGGCCGGCGAGTACAGTTTTTCTAGTTGATATAGCCCGCTCAATGGCCGGTTTTTCGTCTGGCTCTTTGGCAGGGTTAAAGCCTAATGAGCTTTCGTTCTCTGCATAGGGATAGATGTGGCTGACGGCGTTATCTTTGTAGAGTCCGACAGCGTTGATCCCCGGAGTTCCGGCAACCATCACCTGCGCGAGATTTTCAAATTCTTCTTGGCTGATCTCTGGGTGAGTAGAGACATAAGCCACCACACCCCGCGATAAAAATAATCGCTGATTAATACCAGCCTCTAGTTTGGCGCGAACCGCGCTAACTTGGTTGAGGATCATAGCGCGATTTGAGGCGCGAAACTGGTCTTGTGCAGAGCGATCTACAATCAAAACGCCGACACCGACAGCCGTTGCCGTTGAAAGCGCTGCCAGGTAAGCTAAAAATCTAAATTTCATAACATCGCAACTGAAGAGGGAAAAAGTTGCCCCTTGCCTGTAACTTTTTCAAGCTTATCCAGTTTACGGCGACTTCTTTGTAATGGCATCAAGAAATTATAGAGTTTTAAATTAAATTTTTGAAAAAAGCTTTGTCCAGCCGCTTGCTTGCCAAAAGCTGGGAATTGGCAGCATCTTAGTTTTTTTGGAGCAAAATCAAAGAAACCTAGAAGTCAAGGGGGCAGAGAGTTCGGCCAAGGAAAGAGGGGAACCAGGTTTTTTGGACTGAGAAACCATAGCCAAAAACCGGGATTTATTTTGACAAAATCCCGGTTTTTTGAATAATTTATAGAGAAGAAACTTGAGTCCTTAAGGCTTGCAGCTTCTCCATTTGTAGTTAAACAACGGGAAATTTTTTCCCTTCTCGATAGCCCCTCACCGGTTGTAGTTTGTGGTGGGGCGGACTGAACAACTTTTCTAGCCCCGCGCCTGAGATGCTGATTAGCTGAAATAGTTGGCTTCGGCTTCTAGCTGCCGGATCAATTGTTCGTCACCTTTGGATCTTGCGACTTCCAGCCGATGTTGTAGCTGTTTTTGGATTGTGGCGCGGTGGGCGGCAACGGTTTCTTTACGGAGGTCTGGGCGTGATTTGTTCATAAAAAACAGTCCTTGGTGGAAAAATCTTTTTTCTTCTCTATTACTTAGATTAGCATTTTTCTGGAAAAGTGTATCCAATTTTACTGAAACTTTACGAAAAACTTTACACTTTCAGGAGACTCAAGAGTTTCTCCCCAATCCCCAATCCTTAATTTGCTTCTTTCTCCCCGGATGCGGGGAGGGGTTGGGGTGGCCCAATCGCTACTTTTTGAAATAGGTTTTAAAGATTTCGTGGGCAATGGGGGCGGCGGCGGTGGCCCCATAACCGCCATTTTCCACCACAACCCCGATGGCAATTTGGGGGTCATGGGCCGGCCCGTAAGCCACATAATTAGAATTATCCTGTTGACCCAGGACTTCCGCCGTGCCGGTTTTGCCAGCAGTCAGAGGAATTGAACCATCCTTTAACCCTTGACCTGTACCTTTTTCCACCACCGCAATTAATCCCTTACGCACAGCCT
This sequence comes from Ancylothrix sp. D3o, assembly GCF_025370775.1. Classification (NCBI taxonomy): domain Bacteria; kingdom Bacillati; phylum Cyanobacteriota; class Cyanophyceae; order Oscillatoriales; family Microcoleaceae; genus Ancylothrix; species Ancylothrix sp. D3o. The sequence goes on from NZ_JAMXEX010000013.1 coordinate 166,106, forward strand.
CAACCGTTCCTGGTTTCATGCCGGTTGCTTCCGGTTTAGTTGCCGGTGTATTTGTTTGAGTTGCCAGCAAATGTGGTTTCACCCGATATCCGCCATTGGCAATTGTCGCCACCATCACGGCCATTTCTAAAGGAGTCACCAAAACCACCCCTTGCCCGATGGCCATTGTCACCGTATCACCGGCATACCATTCTTCACCATAAAGCTTTAGCTTTTCTGCCGGTGTGGGGACAGAACCATGATTACCTTGGCCCAATCCCAGCAACTTCAAATCTGTTGTCTCGCCAACCCCCATCAATCGCGCCCATTTGGCAATTTGTTCAGGGCCGGCAGCAATTCCCATCTGATAAAAAAACGTATTGGAACTATAAGCCAGCGCATCCGTAAAACCTATCGGGCCATAACCGCCCCCGTGTTCATGGAAGCTGACACCCCCCACCACAATTGAGTCTGAACTCACCAAAATTGAATCTGGGGAAAACTTGCCCGACTCCATCCCCGCCACCGAGGTGACTATTTTAAACGTACTCCCTGGCGGGTAGCCTTCGAGGGCGCGATTCAAAAAAGGTTTGTCTTTTGCTTGCAAGGAATCCCACTCTTGGGGCGTAATTTTGCGGGTGAACAAATTGGGGTCAAAGGTGGGGCCAGAAGCGAGGGCCAAAACCGCGCCGGTTTTGATGTCAACAACCGCAATACCGCCGCGTCTACCGTTGAGGGCTTTTTCTGCCGTTTTTTGTAACTCAGCATCAAGGGTGAGACGCACCGGCTGTCCTGCTTTGGGCGGGATGATTCCTAATTCCCGCAGTTCGCTACCTTTGGCGTCCACTTCAATGAGCCGGTTTCCCCACACTCCGGCTAGTTTGTCGTTGACTTTGCGCTCAATTCCCATTTGCCCGACAATCATTCCCATCGGGTATTCTGGATGCTTTTTGAGGTCTTCTGTAGTCGCTTCGCCAATGTATCCCAAAACATGAGCGCCGATTTTGCCGTTGGGGTAATACCGGCTTGCTTCTTCCCGAATTTCTACTCCCCTAAATTCTTGCGCTTTTTCTGCAAGAACTGTGAACGCTTGGGGGCTAATGTCGCGGCTGATGCGTACCGGCAAGGAAGAATTATAACCAATGCGTTGTAATTTTTGGACAATTTCCAAGGCCGGTAAATTCAATATTTCACTGAGCCGGTGGGCGGTGGTTCGCCATTGTTCGGGCTTTTGTTCTTTTGGCCATAAATAAACGCTGCGGGTGAGCCGGTTGGCTGCCAAAAGTTTGCCCTTGCGGTCTAAAATATTGCCGCGCTCTGCAACTATGGCAACCGGACGAATGCGGTTTTGCTCGGCCCGCGTGCGGTTATATTGTCCCTCAAAAATTTGCAATTGTATTAAGCGAAAAAGAAACACATTTAAAAAGAAAGTCACAATCAGCATCAGGACAACTGACCGACCGGCCTTCGGTAGAGTGACATTAACAGAACGCGAACGAGTTGAGAAACTTAACTCCCTTGCCATATTTCCCTTGGAGCTTCTGCAAAATGGCGGCCAAGTGTCCGCAAAGACACAAACCCTTATATCCATCTTTCTTACACCGATGAGATGGGTTCGCTCAGGAAACTTATTGATGTTTGCGGATAGGAATTTTTGGTTTTGGTACCGATTCTTGAGGGGTGAGAGCCCGTATCTTGATTGCAGCCGGTAGGTTTTATGATGTTTTAAAAATTTAACAACTTTGTTGCAAACAACCAGCCTTAAATATAAGGGCTGATTTTGTCTTGCCCATGTTTTCCTGAGCAAAGCTAAAACCTTGCGAATCCAATACAACATCTATCCTTGAAAGAGCAAAGCGCACTATGTCTTATAAATTTAAAATTTTGTCGATTGATGGCGGCGGAATTCGCGGCATTTTGCCGGCGACAATTTTAGCGGAAATTGAAAAGCGCACCGGCCTACGAGTTTTTGAGATGTTTGATTTGATGGCCGGCACTTCTACCGGCGGAATGCTGGCTTTAGGCTTAGCAAAACCAAACCCCAACAACCCCACCGAAGCTGAATATACCGCTAAAGATTTGGTAGAATTCTATAAAAAACACGGCAAAACAATTTTCCAAAAACAGCGTCTTGTGGAAGTGCGCCGAAAGTTTTTACAGCCAATTTTAACCCAAATGCAAAAGCTTTCTGGGGAACCGATAGGGGATATTGAAGATTTATTTGACCCGAAATATATTGCTCAGGGTCGAGAAGATGTCCTCGATAAATTGCTCGGCGAAATGCCTCTGGAAAAGGCGCTCAAAGAAGTGTTTATTACCAGTTATGATACTGTTTTGCGGCTGCCGGTTTTCTTTACCAGTAAGGATAAACTACCTTGGTATGGAGAAAATTATCGGAAAATTTGCAAAGGTTTTACGATGAAACAAGCGGCGATGGCGACTTCGGCTGCACCGACTTATTTTCCGTCTTTTTTATTACCGACTGAAGCGGACTCAAACGCCAATGGTTCTTACTGTTTGGTGGATGGGGCTGTTTTTGCCAATAATCCCACTTCTCTGGCGATTATGGAGGCGATTATTGATGCCAAAAAAGAGGGTAAAACACTTAATATGGATGATATTTTGGTGGTTTCGTTGGGAACCGGTTCGCTGACGCGAAAATTTCCTTACGAAAAAACTAAAAGATGGGGGGTTTTAGAGTGGATTGAGCCTATTATTCAAATTACTCTGGATGGGCAAAGTGAGTCGGTGGCTTGTCAGCTTGAACAGTTGTTACCCAATGCAAATGAAAAGCCTAAGCAATATTATCGTTTTCAAGGCTCGCTGGATAAGGCAAATGATAATCTTGATGATCCGAGTCCTGAAAATATTGCCAATTTAGAAGAGTTGGCAAGACGTATTATTAAAGAAAGAGATAAGGATTTGGATCAGTTGTGCGAACAGTTGATGCGATAGGCTGGAGATAGCCCACCATCAGGCCGGTGGGCTTTGCAATGGCAAACAAAAAACTATGAACAAAAACCGGCTGATTACTTTATTAACAGATTTTGGGTTACAGGATGTTTATGTTGGGGTGATGAAAGGTGTTATTGCTCAAATTAACCCCGGCTTAAATGTGGTGGATCTCACCCATCAAATCCCCCCGCAAGATGTGGCTGCTGGCCGGTTTTGTTTGATGAATGCTTATAATTATTTTCCTTTAGAAACGGTTCATATTGCGGTGGTTGATCCGGGGGTGGGAAGTCATCGGCGCGGTGTTGCTGTGGAGTTTGCGGGGGGGTTTTTGGTAGGGCCGGATAATGGGTTATTTAGTGGGGTTTTATCGCAAACTAGCGCGATTTCTGCGGTGGAATTAACAAATAAGAAATATTGGCGAACACCGGCACCAAGTACCACCTTTCACGGACGGGATATTTTTGCGGCGGTGGGGGCTTATTTAGCCGGTGGAATTAATATTAAAGAGTTGGGAGATGTTATTGATCCTAACAGTTTGGTGCAGCTTTCGATGGCTGAATATATGCAGACTGATGAAGGAATTAACGGTTGTATTCAGTATGTTGACCGCTTTGGAAATTTAGTTACAAATATAGAGGCCGGTTTGGTAAAAAACGGCAATTGGTGTGTTGTTGTGGGGGATATTTCTATTGCTGTCGGTAATACTTATAGTGATGTTAAAGTTGGGGAATTGGTGAGTTTAACCGGCAGTCATGGTTGGGTAGAAATTGCCGTCAATGGCGGAAATGCTGGGGATATTTTGCAGATTGGGGTTGGCGAGTCGGTGAGGGTGATTTGGCGCTAAAAATCCCTTAACGATAGTTAACAAGCCAGAGGGAATAATCTTCTAATAATTGATAGTTTGGGGAAGTCTTTACGATAGCTTTTAAATCACATAAAGGCAGAGTAAACTTTTTTTTATCGCGGAGACGTTCGACATTTACCAAAATGCCGGCTTCTTCATCTATAAAGTTATCAAATCCCAAAAATTTAAACGTATCTGTGTAACAAGGACGAATTTTCTTTAATTTCTCGTATTCTTTTTGGCTTTTTCCGCCATAGAGATATTCATCTTCCCATAAAAACTCTTCGCGGCTCGTTAAATTGAAAGGTTTTTCAAGATTTTTATCTAGGTAATTGAGATAAGTTTCGAGGTTTTTATCGCTGACTTCTAGGTTTAGGCTTCTTAAATTTTTTTTGACTCTGGCTGCAAGTTCATCGAGGTTGATTGCGGGTTCAAATTCTTGCTCTTCTTCAAAAAGTTTGAGAATATCTGGGAGGGGAAAATCATCTTGTTCGGTGAGTTTTAACAAAGAAGACTTATTGATGGGGCTTTGTTCCAATTCTGCCAAAAAGCGGTTAAGCTGATGGCGGGTATTTTGGGAAGGCCGGTAACAAATGGTTTCATCAATTTCGAGTAGGGGCGGGTTCTTGGATATGGTGGCTTCTAACTTAGATTTGGCTGAATCCGCCTCTACTGGTGTGGCCGGCTTTGTCTTGCTGTTATTTTTTTTACCTTGTCCCGATTTGGCCATTGCGTTTTACCCCCGCCCCCAGGTTCATAATTAAACTGTATCTTAAAAAAAGCTGGTTTTTTTAGCGTATCAAAAATAACTATGACACAGATTCCTTTGCCAGAAAAAGTTTACCAAGGTCAGTTTGGGGAATTTACAATTACAGAAGCGGATAAGGCCGGTGTGGCTGTTTACCGCAGTGGTTTGATGGTAGCGGCGCTTTGTTTTGTGGCCGGTGTGAGTTGGGTTTTGTTGGGTGGCGAGAGAGGTGTGGTGCTGGATGTGCTTTTTGTGGGGTTTTATGGGGGGCTTGGTGTATCTTTATGGACAATTCATATTTATTTGGAGGTTTTACACCGGCTTTTACAGGTGTTTTGGTTGGTTGGTGGTTTAACGGCGCTGGTGGTTAAAGGTCGGTTTGAGGGGCCGGTGGTGGTGGCGGTTTATGAGCATCCTTTGTGGTTGTTGGGAGTTGGTTTTGTTTTTGCGGCTTTGACGGGGATTTATTTTAAGGAGGCTTTTTGTTTTAACCGGCTTGAAACTAAGGTTTTGACGCCTTTAGTGCCGGTTTTGTTGTTGGGTCATTTGCTCAAGGTTGTGCCGGTGGAAGCAGAGGCGGTTTTGTTGGGGATTTGGGGAGTTTTGTTTTTGGTTTTTGCGCTGAGAAAAGTGTGGCAAGAAATGCCCGATGATATTGGGGATAAGAGTGTTTTTGAGTATTTGCACAATGGGGGAAGTGGGGGTTGATAGGGGTTTTTTGTTGTAGGAAGTAGAGAAATTTTTTCTAAAAACCCGGTTTGTAAGAAAAGCCGGGTTTTTCTGTACCACATTTATAGGAAAAACGCTATATTTTTAACGCGATTAGACAAAAGATTTATCTACAGCAGGGAGCAAGAGGGTGTTTGAGGAGCGGGTGTTTTGGTGGGCTTGGTCTAAGGTTCCTGGGGTGGGGCCGGTTTTGATGGGGCGTTTGCGGGATTGTTTTGGGGGGTTGCGTGAGGCTTGGGAGGCTACGGAGAGGGATTTGAGGGGGGTTGAGGGGTTTGGCCGGCAGACGGTGGAGGGGGTGGTGCGATGGCGTGCACAGGTGGATTTAGAGAAAGCGTGGGGGGAGCATTTAGAGAAGAATCCGGATTTTTGGACACCGGCGGATGAAGGTTATCCGCGTTTGTTGTTAGAGATTCCCAGTCCGCCACCGGTTTTGTATTATCGGGGCATTGTGGATATGTCGGAAAGTTTGGGTTTGCGCCCTCTGGTGGGGGTGGTGGGGACGCGGGAACCTTCCGAGTATGGCCGGCGTTGGACTCGGAAAATTTGTAGGGCTTTGGCGGCGCGTGGATTTACGGTGGTTTCGGGTTTAGCGGCGGGAATTGATACGGAGGCTCACCGGGGTTGTTTGGAGGCGGGGGGCCGGACTTTGGCTGTGATGGGGACGGGGGTTGATTTGGTTTATCCGCCTCGGAATGTTTCGCTTTATGGGGAGATTGTTGCTCAAGGGGCTGTTTTGAGTGAGTATCCGGCGGGTACGGGGCCAGATCGTGCTCATTTTCCGCAGCGAAATCGGATTATTGCTGGGTTGTGTCGGGCTGTTTTGGTAATGGAGGCGCCTCTGCGATCTGGGGCTTTGATTACGGCTAATTTGGCGGCGGATTTTGGCAGGGATGTTTTTGTTTTGCCTGGGTCTTTGGATAATCCTAATGCGCTTGGTTGTTTGGGTTTGTTGAGTAAGGGGGCTCAGGTGATTTTGAATGAGGGTCTTTTGTTGGAGATGTTGGGATCTATTCCGCCGGTTGATGTTGCTGAGGTTGGTGTGGGGGAGACTCAGCTTTCTTTGTTTGAGGAGGTTTCTTCGGGGCCGGTGTCGGGTTTGTCTGCTGAGTTGATGCAGGTTTTCCAGGTGATTTCTTCTCAAGAATTGCCGTTTGATTTGATTGTGGAAAAGGCTAATTTACCCGCCTCTACTGTATCAAGTTCGCTTTTACAGTTGGAGTTGTTGGGCTTGGTTTCTCAGTTGCCAGGGATGCGATATCAACGCTGTTGAGATGAGGGCTAGTCAGGGGATTTTTATTTGGATTTGTTTTTTATAATCTTCCCGCAGGTAGATGACAACCATTCAAAATCAGCGAATTATTAGATTGGGTCGCCGGTGAGAAATGCGGTGATAGTTGGCATCGTAATTTTTAAGGCTTTTTGTTATAAATTTGTTGCATTATTTGCGGGAATATTGAAAGGGCCAGAAGCTCAATTCCCTAAGCGGTAAGCTTCTCTCCTTGGGAAAATTTTAAGAAAGTTTTTAAGCCTAGAAATGATACCAGTAAATATATCGCAAGGTGGAGGAGATGAGAGGGGAGTTTTCCATAAGCTGAGGATACAGAGAACACAAGTTAACAAACAATTCGAGGAGAATACTCTATGCCAGTTACTCTTGAGGATACTAAGCGTCAGGCTATCGGTACAAAGTTGGCAGATATTAAGGCTCTGCAAAATCTGCTGATTTCTATCGAAGAAATGCTGCTGTCTGCTCTTACGGATTCTGATCTCAGCGACCGGCTGCGGAATATGCTGGAAGATGACCGTAAAAATTTGGGTGTTCTTGACACTGTGATTGTTCAATATGGTGTGAAGGGCCAACCGAAAGAAACCACCGAAAAAATGGTGGGAGAAATTCAGAAGTTGATGCAAGGTTCGGAGTTGACTCTCTTTGAAAAGTTTGCTCAATTAGAATTGCTGAAACATAAGCAAACAATGAGCGGTTTGCTGATTCACAAAGCTGCTCAGGTGGTTGGTGCTGATGTGGAAGCTGCGATTACTCCTCTTAATACCGTTAATTTTGAAAACCGCTCTCACCAAGAACAATTGAAGGCGTTTTTGGAAATTTTGGGTGTGCGTGAATTGACCGGCCAAAATCCTGATCAAGGTATTTGGGCTCGTGTTCAAGATGCGATGGCTGCTTTGACTGGGGTAGCTGGAAGTGTGATTACCCGCACCAAGGATGACATGAATATCCTGGAAATCATCCGTATGGATCACACCAAAGTTAATACCTTGTTCATGCAAGTTCAAGGCACCAATGATGCGGCTAAAATTCAAGAGTATTTTGGCCAAATTTTCAAAGATTTGAGTGCTCACGCGCAAGCCGAAGAAGAAGTGGTTTATCCTGCAATTCGTTCCTACTACAAACGGACGGAAGATTTGTATAGCGATCAAGCTGAAATGAAGCAAATGCTAACACAAATTCAGTCTTTGTCGCCGTCTTCTCCGAATTTCAAGGAAAATGTTAAGCGCTTGATGGATGCGGTGATGTCTCACGTTCGTCAAGAAGAAAACGAAATGTTCCCCAAAATTACTGAGAACTTCAGCGAGAAACAACAAGAAGAAATGGCAACTCAGTTTAAGACTGCCAAGAGCAAGTTCCAAGATAAAATGGCTGCTAATTTGAAGTAAGAATGCTTGATTTCAGCCTGTAATTAATAATTCCACCACCGTTGATGTGGTGGGATTATTCCATTCACTTAAGGGAGGAATAAAAAGTTATGATTCAAGAAGATAAACCGGAAATTATCGAGTTGATCGAAAGCGATCACCGCAAGGTAGAAAAGATTTTTTCGGACATTGAAGCCACCAATGACAGCAAAAAATTAAAAAAGTTGGTGGAACTGCTTTATTTTGAGTTAAATGCTCACACGGAAACGGAAGAGTTGACTGTTTATCCGGCGATGACGGAACACCGAGAAACGGAAAAGTTTCTTGATGAAGCGGAGGAGGAGCACGTTGAGACGAAGGTTTTGCTAGAAGAAATTTCGCGGATGGAGCCAACGGCTTCTGGGTTTAAGAAAAAGGTTATGCAACTCAAAGAAGCTGTGATGCACCATGTGCAGGAAGAGGAAAGAGAAATTTTGCCGATGGTGCAAGAAGCGATGAGTGATGGCGAACTTGAGGGGCTGGCTGATGAGTTCCTAGAGGCAAAAATTCGCGTTAAGGAAGATTTGATGGGAGATGAATAAATTTAGAGGGTGGGGGTTAACTCCACCCATTGTTTTTTAAATACCGATTTTTGGTTGCTGAGATTTTTTTAATATCAGCCACCCCCCACCGATAATTAACAAATTAACTACTAAAAATCCGATATCCCAAGCGAGATAATTTGGCCCTTCTTTGACGTGATGAATGCCGAGAAGTTGATGGTTAATTAGGGCTTGCTGAATCAGTGAGAAAAGTAAACAGTGTAGGGATTTTCCGACCAAAAAAGTAGTAAGGGTGCAAGAAA